>DASSQF010000112.1:0-6196 GCA_035702685.1 Propionibacteriaceae bacterium | reverse complement strand
GGTTGCCGCAGCCACGATCCGTACGGGCAGCGGTACGGGTGGAGTCGTCTTCTCCCAGGTCCTGATCGACTCGGAGAAGACCCACAGGCCCATGACGTTCTTGAGGTAGCGGACCGTGCCGTCGATCCCCAGCTCGTTGGTGAAGTTCAGGCGGCGGCTGGCCTCGGTGAGGACGGGCGCGTCGAGCTCGAGCCCGACGAGGGACCACGTGCCGCTGGAGATGTACGCGAACCGGTCGGTCGTCGTCGGCACCGTGACGACCGCGGAGGCGGTGTCGTGGCCACCGACCGCCACCACGGGTACGGGCCTGGAGAGCCGTACGGCCGGGGCGCCGACGGTGCCCGGCTCCACGACCTCGGGCAGGACCCGCTCCAGCGGCAGCGCGTACAGGCGGCTCACCTCCGCGAGCGTCTCGGGACACCAGCGCCGGGTGGCCACGTCCAGCAGGCCGGTCGTCGACGCGATCGTCACCTCGGCGACGCCCACGCCGGTGAAGTGGTGCCCGATGAGGTCAGGCAGCAGGAGCACCTGCTCGGTCTCGTCCCAACCGGGCTGGTCCGCGGACGCGACGAGCTGGAAGATCGTGTTGAAGGGCATGACCTGGAGGCCGCACCGCCCGTACATCGCGGACGCCGGGATCTGGGAGAACACCTTGTCGGGCACGCCGTCGGTGCGCGAGTCGCGGTAGTTGTAGGGATTCTCGAGCAGCGAGCCGTCGGCGCGGACTCGTCCGTAGTCGACGCCCCACGTGTCGATCCCCACGCTGAGGAGGTCGACGTCGGCGGCCAGGGCCGCCTCGAAGCCGCCCGCGACCGAGTCCACCAGCGTCCCGAAGTCCCAGTGGAGCTCCTCGCCGCCGTCGTGGTGCACGGTGATGGCCGGGGTCACGAACCGCGCGGTCTCACTGAGCTCCAGGCGTCCGCCGTTCAGCACGCCGAGTATCACGCGCCCACTGCTCGCCCCCAGGTCTGCGGCGGCGAAGGCTGCCGGGCCGGTGTGCGTCATCGCTCCTCCTCGAGCACAGTGCACCCTCCTGCATCGGGACCGTACTGTGTTCCGAGAGCCTAGCGCGAATCGATTCGCTCCGGCCGTCGGGCAGGTTCTCTCGGTCGTCTGGAAGTCCTTGACGGGGACTTGCGGCCGAGCATACACTGAATCGATTCATTCGCATCCCTGAGGAGCAAAGATGCCCCAGTTCACTCAGATCGCCGACCGCCTCGCGAATCTCGAGATCGAAGTCCCCTCGTGGGCGTACGGCAACTCCGGAACCCGGTTCAAGGTGTTCGCCCAGCCTGGCACACCTCGCACCGTCCAGGAGAAGATCTCCGACGCCGCGCAGGTGCACAAGGCGAGCGGGCTCGCGCCGGCCGTGGCTCTCCACATCCCGTGGGACAAGGTCGACGACTACGACGCGCTCAAGGCCTTCGCCGCGGACCAGGGAGTGCGGATCGGCACCATCAACTCGAACACCTTCCAGGACGAGGACTACAAGCTCGGCAGCCTGTGCAGCCCGTTCGCCGCATCGCGGAAGAAGGCTGTGCAGCACAACCTCGAGTGCATCGACATCATGACGGCGACCGGCTCGCGCGACCTGAAGATCTGGCTCGCGGACGGCACCAACTACCCCGGCCAGGACGACATCCGCAGCCGTCAGGAGCGCCTCGCCGAAGGCCTCGCCGAGATCTACGCCGGCCTCGGTCCCGACCAGCGGCTCGTCCTCGAGTACAAGTTCTTCGAGCCGTCGTTCTACACCACGGACGTCCCGGACTGGGGCACGTCGCTCCTGCACTGCCTCGCGCTCGGGCCGAAGGCGTACGTGTGCCTCGATACCGGCCACCACGCGCCGGGCACGAACATCGAGTTCATCGTCGCCCAGCTCCTGCGCCAGAACAGGCTCGGGTCGTTCGACTTCAACTCGCGCTTCTACGCCGACGACGACCTCATCGTCGGCGCGGCCGACCCGTTCCAGCTGTTCCGCATCCTGTACGAGGTGGTGCGCGGCGGCGGGCTGGAGAGCCCCGACGTCACGCTCATGCTCGACCAGTGCCACAACATCGAACCGCACATCCAGGGCCAGCTCCGCTCCGTGCTCAACGTGCAGGAGATGCTGGCCAAGGCGCTCCTCGTCGATGCTGACGCGCTGGCCGAGGCTCAGGCCGCGGGCGACGTGCTGGGTGCGAACGGCATCTTCATGGACGCGTTCTACACGGATGTGCGCGGAGACCTCGCCGACTGGCGCGAGTCGCGTGGACTCCCCCGCGACCCGATCGCGACGTTCATCGGGAGCGGGTACCAGAAGGGCATCGAGGCCGAGCGCGTCGGCGGCCAGCAGGCGGGCTGGAACTGACCGGTACGAGGTGGTGCGGACGAGCCCTTCCCGACGCAGGTCGGGGAGGGCTCGTCCTCGTGCGCAGCAGGGCTGAGCGTGCTACTCCGGTCCCCGGATGTACCCGGTAGCCTGGTGACCATGTCCGAAGCCCAGCTCCGCAACCTCCGCGACCCGATGCTGGTCATGGCGTTCAGCGGCTGGAGCGACGCTGCGCAGGCGGCCAGCGAGGCCGCGGACCACCTCGTCAGCCAGTACGACGGGGAGGTCGTCGCATCGGTCGACCCGAACGACTTCTACGACTTCCAGTCGTCGCGTCCGCTCGTCAGCCTCGACAGCGACGGCGAGCGCATCATCTCCTGGCCCACCACCGAGGTCCTGCTCTGCCATCTCCCGATGCGCGACGTCGTCGTCATTCGCGGGCCGGAGCCGAACTTCCGCTGGCCCTCGTTCGCCGCGACCCTGTCCGCTCTCATCGCCATCGCCAGCCCTGAGCTCGTCATCATCCTGGGCGCCCTCCTCACCGACAGCCCGCACTCACGACCGGTGCCCGTCTCACTGAGCAGCAGCGATGTCGCCGTCCGCGAGAAGTACGGCGCGGAGCGCTCGACGTACGAGGGCCCGACCGGCATCAACGGCGTCATGGCGGAGGCGTGCCACCACGCCGGCATCCCCACCGTCAGCGTGTGGGCCGCATGCCCCCACTACGTCGCGACGCCCCCGAACCCCAAGGCGACGCTCGCCATCGTGAGCCGCCTCGAGGACCTGCTCGGAGGCCCGATCGACCTGGGTGACCTCGCGGCGCGCGCCGAGCTGTGGGAGCGCAGCGTGGATGACCTTGCGGCGGACGACCCGGACGTCGCGGAGTACATCTCGAACCTCGAGAGCGCCAGCGACGCACGGGAGCCGGAGCCCTCGGGGGACGCGATCGCCGCCGAGTTCCAGCGGTATCTCCGCCGTCGGGACCAGTGACGGCCGCGGCGTCTTATGCTGACGCCGTGAGCATGTCAGACCACCGCGAGCCGACGAACGACCAGCTCTGGGCGCAGCCGCCCGTGGCCGCGGCGCCGACCGGGCCGGGCCAGGGCCTCGCCCCGTACACGCCTCCCGCACCGGCGCCCGTGGCTCTCCCCCAGCACGGGGTCCGGCCCGACCGGACCCAGTTCGTCCTCGCCATCGTGTCGCTCGCCATCGGTGTCCCACTCACGGGCATCGGTGCGGGCGTGAGCGGGCTCCCCGGACTCCTCGTCGTCTGGATCGGGATCGTCCTCGTGAACTTCGTCTTCGGGTGGACGCACCGCAAGTCCTGACGGTCAGGCCCTTTCGGCGTCCTCGATGATCGCCTTGAGCTCGTCGACGCCCCCGGACAGGACGGTCACGCGCCGCGGAAGGTCCTCGAGGCCTGCGAAGCGCGCCGGTCTGTCCGGCTCCTCGCCGATCGCCTCGACGATCGTCGCCGCGAACTTCACGGGCAGCGCCGTCTCCAGGACGACCATGGGCTCGGGCCCGACAAGCCTCCTCGCGACGGACACCCCGTCGGCGGTGTGCGGGTCGATGAGCACGCCGTACCGGTCGTGGACCTCACGGATCGTCCGTACCCGGTCAGCGTGGGTCGAGGCGCCCGACACGAACCCGTACCGCTGCGGGATGCCCGAGTACGCCGGCGTCCCGGACAGGTCGAACTCGCCGGTCTCACGCAGCTGCATACCGAACAGGTCCCGCACCCGCGCCTGGTCGCGCCCGAGCAGGTCGAACGCGAACCTCTCGAAGTTCGACGCCTTGCTGATGTCCATCGAGGGGCTGGACGTCTCGTATGTCTCCGACGACGCCCGCACCCGGTACACACCCGTCGAGAAGAACTCGTGCAGCACGGTGTTCTCGTTCGTGGCGAGCACGAGCCGCTCGACCGGGAGGCCCATCTCCCGGGCGATGTGGCCCGCGCAGATGTTGCCGAAGTTGCCACTGGGGACGCAGAACGAGACGGGCTCGTCGTCGCGACTCGTCGTCCTGAGCCAGGCGACGACGTAGTAGACGACCTGGGCGAGCAGGCGGGCGACGTTGATGGAGTTCACGGCGCCGATGGCGTGCCGCTGCTTGAAGTCCGCGTCGGCGAAGACCTCCTTGACGAGGTCCTGGCAGTCGTCGAAGACGCCGGGTACGGCGATGTTGACGATGTGGGGGTCGAGGATGCTGAACATCTGCGCCTGCTGGAACGCCGACATCCGCCCTTGAGGGCTCAGCATGAACACGCGCACGGACGGCTTGCCCAGCATCGCGTACTCCGCGGCGGAGCCGGTGTCCCCTGAGGTCGCGCCGAGGATCGTGAGCGTCTGGCCCCGCCGCTCCAGCTCGTACTCGAAGAGCTGCCCGAGCAGCTGCATCGCCAGATCCTTGAAGGCGGCCGTGGGACCGTTGGACAGGTGCGCGAGCCACAGGCCGTCGCCGAGCTCCGTCACCGGGACGACCGCCTCGTCGCCGAAGGCCTCGGCCGTGTACGCGCGGGCGCACAGCGTCCTGAGGTCGTCGGCGGGGATGTCGTCGATGTAGCGGCTCAGCACCTCGTACGCGACGGCCGCGTACCCCTCCTCGGCGAGCACGCGACGCAGCCGCGGAAGGTCGAGCGGCGGGTACGACTCCGTCACGTACAGGCCGCCGTCGGGGGCGAGGCCCGCGAGCAGGACGTCGCAGAACGGCAGCCGGGGCGAGTCGGGGGTCCCGCGGGTCGACAGGTAGCGCATCAGTGCCCGCACCTCGCGAACCCTGCCTCGGCGAGACCGGCGAGCTCACGCACCGTCGCGTCGGGGTCCTCCGAGCGGTACACAGCGGAGCCGGCGACGAAGGTGTCCGCGCCCGCCTCGGCACACCGCTCGATCGTGTCCCGCGCGACTCCCCCGTCGACCTGGATCCAGACGTCGAGGTCGGCCGCGGAGACGAGGGACCGGACCCGCGTGATCTTCGGCAGGACGAGGTCCAGGAACTTCTGGCCCCCGAACCCGGGCTCGACGGTCATGAGGAGGACCATGTCGACCTCACCGAGCATCGTCGCGCACGCCTCCACCGGCGTGCCGGGGTTCAGGGCGACGCCTGCGCGTGCTCCCTTCGAGCGGAGCTCGCGGGCGAGCCGTACGGGCGCGTGCGCGGCCTCGACGTGGAACGTCACCGACTCGGCGCCCACCTCCGCGAACGCCGGGGCCCACCGGTCGGGCTCGGCGATCATGAGGTGGATGTCCAGCGGCATGGGCGTCGCCGCCCGGAGCGACTCGACGACCGGCAGCCCGATCGTGAGGTTCGGGACGAAGTGGTTGTCCATCACGTCGACGTGGACGAAGTCGGCGCTCGGGATCCTTCCGACCTCCGCCGCCAGGTTCGCGAGGTCGGCGTTGAGGATGCTCGGGGTGATGCGGACGGCCATGGGTGACAGCCTATCGAGGCTCGGCTGTCCGCCTTCGCCGCAGTATCGCGCAGAACATCGCGTCCGTGCCGTGCCGCTGCGGCCAGAGCTGCAGGTACGGACCGCGGGCGGCGTCGGGGACCTCGGGGAGGAGCGCGGGGACGTCGACGACCTCGACCTCGCCCTCGTCGACGACCTGCGCGACGACCTCCTCGGTCTCGGCCCGGTGCGGCGAGCACGTGACGTAGGCGACCAGGCCACCGGGCATCGCCGACTCGACGGCGGCCCGGAGAAGGGCGAGCTGGAGCGGTACGAGATCGGCGAGGTCGGAATCGCGGCGGCGCCAGCGGGCCTCGGGGCGCTGGCGCAGCGCGCCCAGACCGGTGCACGGCACGTCGGCGAGGACGCGGGCGAACGTCGCCGGGGGCCAGGCGGGACGCGTGCCGTCGGCAGCGATGACGAGGTGGCCGCCTTCGGGA
>DASSQF010000111.1:0-4388 GCA_035702685.1 Propionibacteriaceae bacterium | reverse complement strand
CGCGGTCGAGCAGGGCGCCGACCTCGTCGACGTCGGCGGGGTCCGCGCCGGCCAGGAGGGCGAGGTGGTCGACGCCGACGAGGAGATCCGACGGGTCGTGCCCTTTCTCCAGTGGGCCCGGAGCGAGCACCCCGAGGTCGTCCTCAGCCTCGACACGTGGCGCTCGGAGGTGGCCCGCGAGGCGGGTGGCGCGGTCGACCTCGTCAACGACACCTGGGCCGGTCACGACCGCGACCTCGTCCACGTCGCGTCGGCCATCGGCGCCGGCTACGTCATCTCGCACACCGGCGGTCTGCCTCCGCGCACCGACCCGGTCGACGTCAGCTACGGCGACGACCCGCTCGACGTCGTGCGCGACGTCGTGGAGGCTCTCTGGCACGGTGCCCGCGCAGCCGAGCGTGCCGGCATACCGACGGAGAGGGTCCTCGTCGATCCCACTCTCGACTTCGGCAAGACGACGGCCCACTCGCTCGAGGTCCTACGCCACACGGCTGATGTGGTCGCGCTCGGATACCCTGTGCTGCAAGCGATCTCGCGCAAGGACTTCGTCGGTGAGTCGCTCGCGCTGCCTGCCGAGGAACGGCTCGAGGGATCGCTCGCCGCGACCGCCGTGGCCGCGTGGCTGGGCGCCACGGTGTTCCGGACGCACGACGTGCGAGCCACCCGCCGTGCCCTCGACATGGTCGCCACGATCCGCGGCGACCGCGCCCCTCGGCTCGCCGTTCGGGGTGTGCCACGTGGCCATCGGGCGAACGGATCCTGAACGACGAAACTGTGCTTGCGATCCACCGGGCCGACCGGTCGGTAGTCTGCTAGGTTCGTCGCGGTTGCAGTTGCAGTTCCTCGCAGTCGAGCAGGCGCCCGTCATCCGCAACGATGACGGGATTTTGTTATCGACATCGGTGGGTTCGCCCGTCGAGTGGAGTCAAAGCGGCGACTTGGGATGCGCGAGGTGCGTCGTTCCACACGCTAAAGAAGGAAGAGTTACCCGTATGGCACAGGGCACCGTCAAGTGGTTCAACGCTGAGAAGGGCTTTGGTTTCATCGCCCAGGACGGCGGCGGCCCCGACGTTTTCGTCCACTACTCGGCCATCCAGTCGAACGGCTACCGTTCGCTGGACGAGGCGCAGCGAGTCGAGTTCGAGGTCACGCAGGGCCCCAAGGGCCCGCAGGCCGACGCAGTTCGCCCGCTCTGATCAACTCGAGATCAACGCAACGAGCGACACCCAACCTCAGTCGTTTGTGACAGGACCCCCCGGCTCGTGCCGGGGGGTCCTGTTGTTGTCGGGACGGGTCGTTCCCGGGCCCTGAGGTCGGGGAGGCCCCGACCGAACCGGGAGCAGAAGCCGGAGCGGCGGCCACCCCACCGGGTGACCGCCGCTTCCACGTCAGCTCAGGCGCACTCGTCGGTGGCGGTTGCCGTGGTGGCGGGGGCGGACGGCGTACGCGTCGGGCTGGGCGTGGGCGTGGGCGTCGAGGGTGCCGGCGTGCTGGTGCCCGTGGGCTTGGGGGCCGGTGCGGGCGGCGGCGTGATGGCCGCCTTGACCATGGCGCGGATCTTGTCGTAGTTGGGACGTCCCGTGTTGATCCCGTTCTCGGGGGTCAGCGGCACGCTCGTGATGGTGGACTTCTGCACGCGCTCCATGAGGTCGACGAAGGCCATCAGGCTGTCGGACGGGATGTCGGTGTAGATGTTGTCCTTGGCGATCGCGGCCAGCTGGGCGTACTTCCCGAGCATCGCCGCGGGGTTGACCTGGCTGACCACGGCGCGGATGACGCACCGCTGGCGCTGCATCCGGTAGTAGTCGCTGTCGGTGGCCCGGGCCCGGGCGTACCACAGCGCCAGGTGACCGTTCAGGGGCTGGACGCCGGCCTTGAACCAGCCCTCGTTGCCGACCACCTTCGAGGGGTCGACGTGGCTCTGGTAGCCGCCGATGGGCAGCCGACCGCTCGGACCGAGCTTCACGTTCATGGTGATGCCGCCCATGGCGTCGATGAGCTGCTCGAACCCGTGCAGGTCGACGACGACGGTGTGGTCGATCTTGAGGCCGAGGACCTCGCTGATGACCTCTCGCGTCTCGAAGCGGCCGGGGCTCGGCTGTCCCGGGTACGCGGTGGGGTGGTTCGCCTTGTAGGTGTCGGCCTCGGTCCAGATGGCGTTGAGCATGCACTCGTCGTTGGAGGCCTGGTGCAGGCACGTCGGGCGGCCGTACGCGCCGCTCGGGTAGACGTTGCGCAGCGGGCTGTCCGCCGGCAGCGGGACGCGCTCGAGGTTGCGGGGGAGCGAGATGAGGACGGTCCGCCCCGTCTTGGTGTCGATGCTCGCCACGATCATGGAGTCGGTGCGCGTGCCGGTGCGCCCGACCCCCGAGTCGGAGCCCAGGAGCAGCACGTTGACCCGAGGCGTCTCGGCCCAGGGGTCGTCGCCCGAGACGATCTTGGCGCCCTGTCCGGGCTGGACCGGGCCCGCCTGGAAGACGTCCTTGACGGTGTCCTTGGTGATGGTGGCGAGCTCGGCGACCTTGAAGGAGGAGCCCGCGACGAGGAACACCATGAGCGTCGTGAAGCCCGCGAGGACGCGGCTGCGGCCTCTGTCGAGACGGTTGGGCCGCGCCTGGACGGCTGTCAGGACGATGGAGCCGCACCAGAGGATGCCGCCGACGACGAGGACGACGGCTATCGCCTGCAGCAGGCCGGGTCGCGCGACGACGGACAGGGCGGTGGCGGTCAGTCCGGTACGCCAGACGTACACGCCGCCGAGTGCCAGGGCCACCACCGAGAGTGCCACCAGGACCCACCCGACGACGCGGCTGCGGGTTTGGGTGAGCCCGGCCCCCGGGACGACGGTGCCGAGGGCTGTGAGACCGAGCGCGCGCCGGAAACCTGACTTGCGCGCGCGCCGTAACGCGTCGCGGGTCTGTGGCGAGGTGGTACCTCGCGTGCTCGGGTAGCTCATGGAGTCCTCTCTCGCGGTTCGCGCAGGAGCTGTCGGCACATTGTGCCCTGCGAACCTGAAGCGGACCTCATCGTGTCGTGGGTGGATCCTCCCTTAAGTCCGACCCCGGTTTGGGACGATCGCCGACATCCCGGTAGCCTGTGCTGGCCCGTGCATCCGAAGCCGCCTCGGCGGCCCGGTCCAGGGCACGGAGGCGTCGCATAGTGGCCTAGTGCGCCCGCCTGCTAAGCGGGTTGAGGATAAAACCTCTCGCGGGTTCAAATCCCGCCGCCTCCGCACCGTGGAAGTGTCGAACGCCCCCGAGCTCGCTCGGGGGCGTTCAGCATCTCTTCCGTCCAATGCGACTCGCGAGACGTGGCCTCTCGACGGTGGGGAGGCGGCCGAACGTGGCCTCTCGACGGTGGGGAGGCGGCCGGTCGTGGCCTCTCGACGGTGTCAGGCGGGGGAGGCGCCGCCGGCCTTCTCGCCTGCCTTCTCGCCTGCCTTCTCGCCGGCCTTCTCGACGGCGTCCTCGCGGCGCCCCCGGCGGCGCTGCGACAGGGGCAGCAGGACCCACAGGGCGATCCCGAGCAGCGCCAGCACGCCACCGATCCAGAAGGCCGTCGCGCTGTGGAGCAGCACGTCGAGCACCAGCACGACGCCGCCGATCATGCCGGAGCCGAGGAAGAACAGGCCCGTGCCGATGAGCGTGTCCGTGTGGCGCACCACGAAGTCCTTGAGCCCCTCGCGGAACAGCATGCGGTGCATGGCCACCGGGGTCATGAACAGCAGCGTGGCGATGGTCATGCACAGCAGCGTGACGACGTAGATGCTCCGCTGCAGCTGCGAGAGGCTCGTGAACCGTTGCTGGAACGGGATGGTCAGCAGGAAGGCGAAGAGGATCTGCACGCCCGTCTGGACGATGCGCAGCTCCTGCAGCTGCTCGTTGAAGTTGCGGTCGAGCCGCTGCGCCTCGCTCTCGTCGCGGGTGTATCCCTGCTCGTCCTCGCTCATGCCCCTCCTGTACCCGCTGCGTCTGTCCCGCTGCGTCCCGGCCCACTGCACGTATGCGGCGTGCCGGGCGACACGGCATACGTCCTCGGGCGGGGGCGGGGCCCTCGGACCGCCGGGACATGACGGAGGGCCCGGCACCGTGAGGTGCCGGGCCCTGCATCACGTCGTCCCCCGCCCGCGGGCCAGCAGGCCGGGGACCGACCTCTCAGCTGCCGCTGACGCGGGCCTTGAGACCGTCGAACTCGGCCCACAGCTCGGCCGGGAGCTGCTCGCCGAACTTGTCGAACCACTCCTGGATCAGGGGCAGCTCCTTCTCCCAGTCGGCGGCGTCGACCTTGAGGGCCTTGGCCACCTGCTCGCGCGTCATGTCGAGCCCGTCGACGTCGAGCGAGTCCCCGGTCGGCACGAACCCGATCGGGGTCTCGACGGCGTCGGCCTC
>DASSQF010000110.1:0-7709 GCA_035702685.1 Propionibacteriaceae bacterium | reverse complement strand
GGTCCCGTCGACGGCGGCCACGAGCAGCACGGCCGTGGCTGCCAGCTCGTCCACCCAGGCCCGCAGCCGGGAGACGGCGTCGCCTGGGTGGTCGCCGATGGAGAGCGAGGGCACGTCGAGCTCGCTGTAGGCCAGGTACGGAGCCCCACGGCGCAGGTCGGTGTCGACGCCCGCGGCTCTCGCGGCCGGCCCGGTGACCCCGTACGCGCGGGCCGTGTCGGCGTCGATCACCGCGACCCCGCGCGGCATGTCGGCACGGTCGAGGAGCCCGCCGAGAAGGGGCGCCAGCTGGGCCACGGTCTCGGCCGTCCTCGCCTCGGCGTGGAGCCATTCGTCGTCCGCGTCGACCGACAGTCCGCCCAGTCGGCACACCATCGGATGGACCCGGTTCCCCGACAGGGCGGCGAGCTGCTCACGCAGCGCCTCCCGTGCCCCGTGCACCCTCCTGGCCGCGTCCGGGTCGGGGCTCAGCACCGCCGGGATCGCCGAGAGGAACCCGAGATGGCTGTGCAGACGGGCGTGCTCCGCGAGGACCGTGCGGAGCCAGGTGGCCCGGGGAGGCGGCGTGAGCCTCAGGGCCGACTCGACCGTCAGGGCCGCACCCAGCTCACCCGCGAACGGCGCCTGCCAGTCGTGGCGGTTCGCGAGCGCCAGGAGCTGCCGGTAGTCGCGCACCTCGAACAGCTTCTCGGCCGACCGGTGGCTCGCCCCCGGCCGGATCTCCGCCTCGCGGACGACGTCGCCGTCGAGACGGCACACGATCTCCACGAGCCCGGACCGGCTCGGGTGGTCGGGGCCCAGGTCCAGGAACCGCCGGGTCGGCGCTACGTCGTCGACATGCAGGCCGCCGCCGACGCCCTCGCTCCCACCGAGAGCGCCGAGGCCCTCGCTGAGCGAGGGCCCCAGGGCCTCGCTGAGCGAGGGCCCTAGCACGTACGTCGTCGTCACCGGTGGTAGTCCGAGGACGCGCGGACCACGAGCTCGGGGGAGAACCTCACCTGCTTCGTCTTCCCGGTCAGGAGCAGGTCGGCGGCGTTCCACCCGATGTCGTGCATGGGCTGGCGGACGGACGTGAGGGGGGTGCGGAGCTCCTTGATGATCGGGACGTCGTCGTACCCGACGACAGCCATCTGCTCCGGCACCGCGATGTCGCGCTCGCGCAGCGTGCGGATCACGCCGAGCGCCACGATGTCGTTCACGCAGAACACGGCGGTCGGAGGCTCCTGGCCGGAGTCGAGCAGAGCGGCCATCGCCTCCGCGCCCGCCTCGCTCGTCAGCTCCTTCAGCGGCACCTCGACGACCACCTCGGTCGGGTCGAGGCCCGCCTCGTACACGGCCGCCATGGTTCCTGCCGACCGGTCGCGGCACTGCTGGATCTCCAGGGGCCCGTTGAAGAGCGCGATGCGGCGATGGCCCCTTTCCAAGAGGTGGGCGACGGCGAGCCGCCCGCCTTTGACGTTGTCGACGCTCACGCACGCCATGTCGGGGCTGTGGGTGTCGAGAAGGACCACGGGGATCTGGAGGTTTGTCAGAATGTCGAACCGCTCGGACAGGTTCCCGAAGGGCGTGATGAGAATTCCCCGGACGCCCTGCTCGGCGAACTGGCGCAGGTAGCGGGTCTCCCGATCTTCGTTCTCGTCGGAGCTGCAGAGCATGAGCAGGTGATTGTCCTCGGCGAGGCGATCCTCGATGCCGCGGACGATTCCCGTGTAGAAAGGGTTTGCCAGGTCGAGGACGACGACGCCCACGGTCTGGGAGTGGCCGGCTCGCAGCTGGCGAGCCGTGGCGTTTCGTACGAACCCGAGCTGGTTCATCGCGTCCTGCACGCGCTGGCGCGTCGGCTCCGAGACGAATTCCGGGCGGTTCAGCACGTTGGACACGGTGCCCACGGACACTCCCGCGACGCGTGCCACGTCCTTGATGCTGGCGCGATCTCTACCCACGTTGGTCCCTTCCGCCTGTATCCTGCCTGATCGGGAGCCGATGCGGAACTTTCTCGCGCGGCGCGGCTCATCCGGACACGCCGAGACTGTTCGCGTTCTTAACGCGCTTTTAGCGCCCGGCCGGCGCAACAGCCTTTCCCTATCCTCAGCGGAATCACAGGCGCGAGACACAATGTTGCATTCCATGGCGCGCACTGCATATTGTTGGGCCGTCGGTCGAAACGACCGGCTCCATTGGTCCTCACCAGTCCGGGAGAGCATATGGTCAGCAAGATGACTGTGGTGCTGGAAGACGACGTCGACGGTAGTCCGGCTGCCGAGACGATCCGCTTCGCACTTGACGGCGTCAACTACGAAATCGATCTTTCGAGCGGGAATGCGGAAAAGCTTCGCTCGGCCGTCGCGCCGTGGATCGGGTCCGCACGTCGTACTGGCGGCCGAAAGGCACAGACCCGTGCGACCGCGCCGGTCCGCAACAGCTCGAACGCCACCGCGATCCGCACCTGGGCACGCGACCACGGCTTCGAGGTCAGCGACCGGGGGCGTGTCTCCGCCGAGATCCGCAAGGCCTACGAGGACGCACACTGAGCGCCTCCCGCATGACGAGCACAGCAGGGGCTGGGATGAGATCCCGGTCCCTGTTTGCGTTCTCGGGGGAGCATGGAGGTGCGCTGACAGCGAACGCGGAACACCCCGGCCGTACAGGAGCGTTACGTAGACTGACACGTACCTGCGGAGCGTGTGAGGTGCACGCCTGGAGGCGCGTGGGGGGCTCTCGGGCCCCGAGAGGAGAAGAAGGTGTCGATGTTCGAGCGGTTCACTGATCGGGCCAGGCGCGTCGTCGTGCTGGCGCAGGACGAAGCTCGCATGCTCAACCACAACTACATCGGGACCGAGCACCTGTTGCTGGGCCTGATCCACGAGGGCGAGGGTGTCGCCGCCAAGGCGCTGGAGTCCCTGGGCATCTCGCTGGAGGCCGTGCGTGAGCAGGTCGAGGAGATCATCGGGCAGGGCCAGCAGGCCCCGACCGGACACATCCCGTTCACCCCGCGTGCCAAGAAGGTGCTGGAGCTGTCCCTGCGAGAGGCGCTCCAGATCAACCACACCTACATCGGCACGGAGCACATCCTCCTCGGCCTCATTCGTGAGGGCGAGGGAGTGGCTGCCCAGGTGCTGATCAAGCTGGGGGCGGACCTCAACCGTGTACGTACCCAGGTGCTCCAGCTCCTGTCGGGGTTCCAGGCCGGCAAGGAGTCGGCGACGGCGGGCGCGCCGGACGTCGGCCCGCAGTCGGCGACCAGCAAGGTCCTCGACCAGTTCGGTCGCAACCTCACCCAGGCGGCTCGCGAGAACAAGCTCGACCCGGTCATCGGGCGCGAGAAGGAGATCGAGCGGGTCATGACGGTGCTGTCGCGCCGTACCAAGAACAACCCCGTGCTCATCGGGGAGCCCGGCGTCGGCAAGACGGCGGTCGTCGAGGGCCTGTCCCAGGCGATCGTTCGCGGGGACGTGCCGGAGACGCTGCGCGACAAGCAGATCTACACGCTCGACCTCGGCGCCCTCGTGGCCGGTTCCCGGTACCGCGGCGACTTCGAGGAGCGGCTCCGCAAGGTGCTGGCCGAGATCAAGACGCGCGGCGACGTCATGCTGTTCATCGACGAGATCCACACGCTCGTGGGTGCCGGTGCGGCCGAGGGCGCGATCGACGCGGCCTCGATCCTCAAGCCGATGCTCGCCCGCGGTGAGCTTCAGACGATCGGCGCGACGACGCTCGACGAGTACCGCAAGCACATCGAGAAGGACGCCGCGCTCGAGCGCCGCTTCCAGCCGATCCAGGTGGCCGAGCCGTCCATCGCGCTCACGATCGAGATCCTCCGTGGCCTGCGCGACCGCTACGAGGCGCACCACCGGATCACGATCACCGACGAGGCCCTGGCCTCGGCGGCGCAGCTCGCCGACCGGTACATCTCGGACCGGTTCCTCCCCGACAAGGCCATCGACCTGATCGACGAGGCCGGTGCCCGGCTCCGCATCAAGCGGATGACCGCGCCGCCGGACCTCCGCGAGTTCGACGAGCGCATCGCGTCCGTACGGCTCGAGAAGGAGGCCGCGATCGACGCCCAGGACTTCGAGAGGGCCGCGGGTCTCCGCGACCAGGAGAAGAAGCTCCTCGCGCAGCGCGCGGAGAAGGAGCAGGCCTGGAAGGTCGGCGACCAGGACACGGCCGCCGAGGTGGACGAGGAGCAGATCGCCGAGGTGCTCAGCTCCGCGACCGGCATCCCGGTCTTCAAGCTGACCGAGGAGGAGTCGGCTCGCCTGCTCCACATGGAGGACGAGCTCGCGCACCGCATCATCGGCCAGACCGACGCGGTGAAGGCGCTGTCGCGCTCGATCCGTCGCACGCGTGCCGGCCTCAAGGACCCGAAGCGTCCGTCGGGCTCGTTCATCTTCGCGGGGCCGTCGGGCGTCGGGAAGACCGAGCTCACCAAGGCGCTCACCGAGTTCCTGTTCGGTGACGAGGACGCGCTCATCACGCTCGACATGAGCGAGTACTCCGAGAAGCACACGGCCTCCCGCATGTTCGGCTCGCCCCCTGGCTACGTCGGGTACGAGGAGGGCGGCCAGCTCACCGAGAAGGTGCGCCGCAAGCCGTTCTCCGTGGTGCTCTTCGACGAGATCGAGAAGGCGCACCCGGACATCTTCAACTCGCTGCTGCAGATCCTCGACGAGGGTCGTCTCACCGACGCGCAGGGCCGGGTCGTGGACTTCAAGAACACGGTCATCGTCATGACGACGAACCTCGGGTCGCGCGACATCTCCAAGGCCGTCAACCTCGGCTTCCAGCAGGGGACGGACGCGGAGTCCGGCTACGAGAAGATGAAGGCGAAGGTCTCGGACGAGCTGAAGCAGCACTTCCGTCCGGAGTTCCTCAACCGCGTCGACGAGATCGTGGTGTTCCACCAGCTCTCGCAGGCCGAGATCGAGCAGATCGTCGACCTGCTCGTCGGCCAGATCGAGTCGCGTCTGAAGGACCGGGACATGGGCATCGAGCTCACCCCGGCCGCCAAGTCGCTCATCGCGAAGCGTGGCTTCGACCCGATCCTCGGGGCGCGGCCGCTGCGCAGGGCGCTGCAGCGCGACATCGAGGACAGCCTCGCGGAGAAGATCCTGTTCGGCGAGCTCGGTGCCGGCCAGATCGTCCTCGTCGACGTGGCGGAGGAGGGGGCGGAGCACCCGTTCACCTTCACGGGTACGGAGAAGCACCTGCCCGACAGCCCCTTCGCCGAGCTCGCGGGCCACGGCGAGACGAACGAGTAGCAGCTGTACCCAGGGCGCCCCGGACCGAGAGGTCCGGGGCGTTCTGCTGTCCGCGGCGTCGCCGGGGCGCCGGTGCGCAAGCCGGCGCGGGGTTCCGCGATCCCGACCTGCATTCACTGGCGCATAGGTGCAGCCCGTCGGCTATAGCGATCGGCGTGTCGGTATCTGCCAGGGAATGCAGAGGAACACCCGATGTCTAGCTCGTGAAGGGGGCGCGGGGAGGCTCGCATTCGATCCATCGGGTCGGCACAGGAGACGCACAGCGCCGCTCCTTAGCGTCGACAACGACCGAAGGAGATCGAGATGACAACGCGTTTCGTGGTTCCGTCGACCTGGCCGTCGCCGCCTGCCGGGTGGACCCCGCCGCAGGGATGGCAGCCGGATCCGGCGTGGGGCCCGGCCCCCGCCGGCTGGAGCTTCTGGCAGGACGAGGCGCCGGCCGCCCCGGCGCTCCCCGCGTACACCCCTGAGGTCTCCGCGCTGCCCACTCGGACCCCACCCCGGAGCTGGGGTCGCCGCCTCGGCTGGCTCGCGGTGCTCGTGGGAGGCCTCGTCTCGTACCTGGTCGTCAACCAGGTGTTGCTCGACACGCGCAACCTGCTGTTCTTCCCGACGCTTCTCCTCGTGGGAGCCGTCACCGTACCTGCCGGCGTCCTGCTGCTCGCGTACGCGGTGGGGCAGGGCCTCGACGGGCACGGCGGCCTCATCATCGGCACCGCCGTCCTCGCCGGCGTCGTCGGCGTCGCCCTCGCCGGGTGGCTCGAGAGCTCGCTGACCGGCCCCCCGCAGCAGGTCTACCTCGGCGTCGCCGTCGTCGAGGAGCTCGCCAAGCTCGTCGTACCCGTCGCCATCTTCCTCGTCGCCCGCCGTCGTACAGCCGGAGCCGGTCTCGCGCTCGGCATCGCCGCCGGAGCAGGCTTCGCGGTCCTCGAGACCATGGGGTACGCGTTCTACGCGCTCGTCTCCCGCGGCGGCGGCCTGTCGGCCATGCAGGAGACCCTCCAGATCCGCGCCCTCCTGGCGCCCGCGAGCCATCTCGCGTGGACCGGTATGACGGCCTGGGCTCTGTGGCGGGTCGGCGCCACCCCTCGTCGCCGCTTCGCGGTCCCCACGCTCCTCGTGACGTTCGCGGCGGCCGTCGGACTCCACTACCTGTGGGACCAGACGGAGGACCTCACGGCCCACATCTGGCTCGCCGTGGTCAGCGTCGGAGTCCTCGTCACGCTCATGGTGCTCTCCGCCCGCCGCGACGCGGCCCGCGCACATGCCGGCGGCCCGGCCGCTGGTCCCGCGGCAGCCGCGCCCGGCTGGTTCAGCCCGGTCGCCCTGGTGCCCGTACAGCCCGCTCCCGTCGTCTCCCCGGCACTCGGGGAGCCCGCGCGTTCAGCGACAGCCGCGGCGCAGCCGGCGCTCCAGCAGTCCCCGGTCAGCGCCGGGGAGCGGCACGCCGCCTGAGCACCTCCGGGGTGATCCTGGCCAGGTTCGCCGCAAGGGAGAGCCGGCGCCGGGCGATGTCGGCGAACCCGAACGGCTCCATCTGGCTGACGTTCGCGTCGTGGCGGCGGTACTTCACGTACGGGACCGGGAGGAACACCACTTCGCCCAGCATGTCCGCCGTGATCCCGATCCAGCCGTCGTGGGTCCTCACGACCCGCGGCACGGGAAGAGCCACGTCGAGGACGTCGTGCCGTACGGCCAGGCAGCACCCGAGGTAGGTGTTCTTCACGTAGTTGCGGAGCACGCCGGGACCGCTGCGGAAGTACGCGAAGATCGACGTGTCCGTCGTGCTGCCGTCCTCGTCGACGACCAGGGCGTCGGTCACGACACCCGTGACGTGGGGGTCGGAGAAGGCGGCGACCATCGCGTCGACCTTGCCGGGGAGCCACTCGTCGTCCTGGTCGCACAGGAGGACGATGCCGTTCCTCGCCCGCGACAGGCAGCGCTCGAACGTGGAGATCACGCCGAGGTTCGTGACGTTCTGGACGATGGAGATGCGCGGGTCGTGGTACGAGCCGATGATGTCGAGGGTCTCGTCGGTGGAGCCGTCGTCCTGCACGAGCAGCTCGTCGTGCGGCTCGAGCTGGGCGAGGACGGAGTCGAGCTGGAGGCGAAGGTAGCGGGCGCCGTTGTACGTCGCCATGCAGACGGACACCGGGGTGCGGGGTGAGCCGGTCCCCGTCGTCGACGCGGGAGCGGTGCCGGCCGCCGTGCCGTCGAGGACATCCACTCCTCCCACTGTCGGACGGAGCCGCCGGATGCTCGGCCGCGGCGCGGGTCTCGTCCCCGAGCGTCCGAGGAGGCCGTCGCGGAGGCCGGAACCGATCGCGGAGAGCTTCGCTGTGCGGTCCTCCTCGAACGCGATGACCTTCCCGACGCCGAGGGCCAGGCCCAGAGCGGTGCGCAGGGTCCAGGCGGGGTCGTGGAGGAGCTCTCCGGAACGTCCCAGCA
>DASSQF010000109.1:0-4408 GCA_035702685.1 Propionibacteriaceae bacterium | reverse complement strand
CCGCCAATCGGACAGTTGAGAAAGGTGGGTCCCCACATGCCAGCACCTGCCCTCGTGATGCTCGCGCCGGGAAGCTCTGACTCCAAGGTCACGCAGGTCGCCCATGAGCTCCGGCGGGAGGTGCAGACCGCTCGTCCCGAGATCTCGGTCAACACGGCGTTCCTCGCGCACTGTCCTCCCAGCGGTCCTCAGGTGGTCTCCCAGCTCGTCGCCCGAGGGCACGACGAGATCGTGTTCGTGCCGATGTGCCTCACTCGGGCAGCCAGCGCGTGCGACGAGCTCGACGTCCTCGTCTCCCGCGTGCGCTCCGCCCACCCCGGCACGCGGTTCTCGGTGAGCGAGCCGGTCGGGCCGGCGGGCAGTCTCCTCAGCGTCGTCGACCTCCGCCTCCGCGCCGCCCTGGCACAGTCCCGCGTCCTCGAGGTGGACGGGCTCGTCCTCAGCACCGAGGGTGGCGGTGACGTCCGCGGCGCCGCGCTCGTCGCGCGCCGCGCCCGCCAGTGGGCCTCGCACCACCGCGTCCCCGTCGTCGCCGCGTGCTGCGACGGAAGCGGCCCCAGCACGTCCCAGGCGATCGGCATCCTCCGCAGCCAGGGCCGTCGGCACATCGCCGTCGGGTCCCTGTTCCTGGCCGCCGACGAGGCGTACGAGGACCAGGTGCTCCAGGCTCGCCGAGCCGGCGCGGTCGCCGTGGCCGATCCCATCGGCGCCCACCAGGAGCTCATCGACCTCGTCCTCGCCCGCTACGCGTACGCCGCGATGGCGCTCCTGGAGTTCGAGGGCGAGCACGTGGACGCCGCCACGGCCTGACGTGGACGCCTGTCGGGGCGCCGGAACAGTCACCGGGCCACGGGCGCGTCCCTAGGAGCCGGAGACGCGCGCCTTCTCCGTGGCGACGTCGAACGTGGCGGGTGGCCAGGTCGGGTCGATCGACAGCAGCGCCTCGTGCAGCAGGGTCGCCACAGCCCAGTTCCGGTACCACTTCCGGTCCGCCGGGATGACGTACCAGGGCGCGATGTCCGTCGAGCACCGGGACAGCGCCGCCTCGTACGCCTCGGTGTACTCGTCCCACTTGGCCCGGACGTCGACGTCTCCCGGGTTGTACTTCCAGTACTTGGACGGGTCGGCGAGGCGTGCCGCCAGCCGCTCCTTCTGCTCCTGGCGAGAGATGTGCAGGAAGCACTTGATGATGCGCGTCCCCGACGCCGCGACCTTCGCCTCCCAGTCGTTGATCTGGTCGTACCTGGCGCCCCACACGTCCTGCGGGACCAGGTTCTCGACACGGACGATGAGCACGTCCTCGTAGTGGCTGCGGTCGAAGATCCCGATCATCCCGGTCCCCGGGAGGGCTTTGCTGATGCGCCACAGGAAGTCGTGCTTGCGCTCCTCGGGCGTCGGCGCCTTGAACGCGGTGTGCTCGATCCCCGCAGGGTTCATCAGCGAGAAGACGTGGCTCACCGTGCCGCCCTTGCCCGACGTGTCCATCCCCTGGAGCACGACGAGGATGCTGGTCGCACGCTCCGGGAAGGAGCGGCCGTCGGCGAACAGCCGCTCCTGCAGGTCGGCGATCTCGACGGACATCTTCAGGCGCAGCCGCTCGGAGTCCTTCTTCCCGTCTCCCGGGAATCCTGCTGTCGCCTTCGTGTCGTACGAGGCGAGGTCGACGGTGGACCCCGGAAGGACGCGGAGCAGGTCGGAGAGCCGGCGGGACTCGCCCGCGAAGATTTCGTGAGACGCCATGGGCACAGTCTGCCGAAGAGCGGCCCTCACGTCCCCCCTCTGTGGAGGTTTCCTCCTCCCGGTCAGGCACCGGTCCCTAGTGTTCGTCGTGGGACGAGCCGGAAGGAACCCTCATGACGCACCCACGTGTCCAGGCCGCAGCCAGGCTGATCGGCACCTGGCGGGGTGACGGCGTCGGCGAGACCCCGCGTCCGTTCGCCTTCGCCGACAGCTGGGAGTTCGTGGACGTCGGCAAGCCCTTCCTCTCGTTCGTCGAGCGCACCACCAGGGACGGCGCACCAGCGCACACGGAGAGCGGCTACCTGAGGTTCGTCGACGACGACGGCGCCGTGGAGATCGTGGCCGCCTTGCCGAGCGGTCAGGTCGAGATCGGCACAGGCCTCGTGTGCCCCGACGGCGACGACCTCGTCGTGACGACGGATGCCGAGGTCCACAACACGTCCACGGCGAAGCAGGTGTCTCGCATCGTCCGCCGGTTCCGGGTGTCCGGGCAGGTCCTCTCCTACGAGATGGACATGGCCTGGTCGGGGGGCCCGTACGAGAGGCACCTCACGTCGACCCTCCGACGCGACAGGGTCAGCGGTTGACGTACCGCTCCGCGTACCTCTGCTCGGCCATGAGGTCGTCGACGGCGGCGCGCCAGGTGGCGTAGTGCTCGCTGGCGCGGTGCGCGGTGACCGCGTCCTCGGACACGTACCCCTCGATGAGCATGAACCTCGTCGGGTCCTCGATGTGCTGCACGACGTCGAAGCGCGTCACTCCCGCCTCCTTCCGCGAGCTCTCGGCGTTCCTGCGCGAGGCCTCGAGGAATGCATCCTCCGTACCGGGGATGACGTGGACGTGGACGAACGTCACGAAGGCCTCTTCTGCCATGTGCCTGCTCCTTCTCGTGGATGTGGCCTCGATCGTACGAGCCGTGCCGCGGGGCTGCGGAGGGATCGTCAGGCCACGCCCCACAGGTCGTGCTTGGCGCGGAACGCCTGAAGCAGCACGTCGTTGACCGGTGTCGGCACCCCGGACGCGCGTCCCAGCTCGACGACCTGCCCGGCGAACTCGTCGACCTCCGTGCGCCTGCGGGCCATGGCGTCCTGCGCCATCGACGTGTAGCTGTCCGCACCGAGCGTCGCGAGCACGTCGAGGAAGCGCGAGATGTCGGCCTCCGTGAGGTCCACGCCTGACGCGCGCCCGACGGCCACGACCTCCCGCTGGGCGGCGACCATCAGCTCACGCGCGGGGCCTTGCCGCTGGAAGAGCGCGTACGGGGCCTCGAGCATCGCCGACACCTGGTTGACCCCGACGTTCACGAGGAACTTCCACCACAGGGCGTGGCGCATGTCCGCCTGCACGACGTACGGGATGCCGGCGCCCGCGAGGAGCGACTCGAGGACGAGGGACCCGGCGCTGCGCTCGCTCCCCCGCTCGGCGTCGCCGTACTCCACCCAGCCCAGGGTCGTGTACCGGACGCCCGCGTCGTCGCGGACCGCGTCGATGCCGACCGCGACGGCGAGCGGCACGTACGAGTGCGGGAAAGCCTCCGAGAGGGCTGCTTCGCTGGTGATCCCGTTGAGAAGGCTCAGGACGACCGTGTCCGGCCCGACGTGGTGCGCGAGCTGGCCGATCGCCTCAGCGAGCTGGTGGCCCTTCACGGCCACGATGACCAGGTCTGCGGGTACCACCCGTACCTCCGGGTCGACCACGGGGAAGTCGTACCGGGTTCCGTTCACCACCGCACCGTTCGCGCGCAGCCGCTCGGCGCGACGCCCGGCCGCGACGACCCGCAGCTCAGCCTCGGGCTCGACGTCCGCGATGCGGGCCGCGTACGAGGCTCCGACCGCCCCCAGCCCTATGACGGTGATGACCGGCACCTGTCAGCCCCTTCTCTTCATCAGGTCCTCGACGAGGTCGAGGAAGACCATGTCACCGTCGTACCGGCGGAACAGCCGCGTGGTCTCGTCGAGGCACCGGCGGTGCTCGTCGAGACCCTCGAGGAACGCGCCGACGCCCTCGAGGGTGAGGACCTCCGACGCGCGGCCGATCCCCGACTCGGTGACGATCCGGGCGTTCAGCTGCTGCTCGTAGTGGTGGAAGGGCACGAGGAGCATCGGGACGCGCAGGTAGGCGGCCTCCGTGATGAGGTTGTGCCCGGCGGTGGAGATCACCGCGTCGGAACGGCTGAGGGTGTCGACGAAGGCGGCGCGGCTGCCCGGCCGGAGGGTGACGTTCGCGGGTACGTGCGCCACATCGGCATCGAGGTAGCACGTGAAGCGGTGGTCGGGGAGCTGTCCGAACAGAGCGACGATCTCCTCGACGGGCTGGAGGATGTGGCTCGCCGCGGAGAGGTACACGGTCACGTTGCCGGGGACCGGTGCCTGTGCCCGGCCCACGACGTCGCGCCCGAGGATGGGAGGGATGACCGTCACGGGGAACTCGGGGACCGGTGGATAGTCCACGGTGAAGAACGAGGTGGCGACGCGAAGCGCCGCCTTCGGGAAGAAGTAGCCCAGTCGGCGACGGTGCTCGCCGGGCGTGAACTCGTCGAAGTTTGGGCACTCGTAGCCCAGGAACTTGCTCTGCTGGTCGAGCGTGACGAGCGGGGCGTCGAAGAGGTACGCGATCTGCGCCGAGACCATGTCGTAGTCCGAGATGACGAGGTCGGGCCGGCCGTACC
>DASSQF010000108.1:0-3302 GCA_035702685.1 Propionibacteriaceae bacterium | reverse complement strand
AGGAGGGCCGAGGCCGTGGGGTCGTCCGGAGCGGCAGCGAGGGCCGTCCCGAGAGCCTCCACCTCGTCGAGGCGGGAAGCGAAGTTCCACGTCCGCGAGCCGGTGCGGGCACGCGACCTGTACGTCGCCGCACGGGCCGTGTCCCCCTCGCGCTCGAGGACCATGGCCGCCACGTAGTCGGCGAGCACGCCGCAGGCCGTCTGGCCCAAGGGGCGTGCGGCATCCGCCTCACGGGCCCGTTCGCACAGCTCGACCGCCGTGGCGGACTCCCCGGCCCGGGCGTACTCCAGGGCCACGTCCAGCAGGGCCTGCGCCTCGAGGTGGCCGTGGTCCTCGTCGAGGCGTCCGGCCAGGTGGCGGGCCCACAGGTCGAGCGGGTCGAGCCCGAGGGTGGCATCGAGAAGACTGTCCGCCTCCTCCTCCCGGCCCAGCCGACGGAGCAGGAGCGCCGCGAGGTTGCGGGCCTGCAGCTGCTCGGGACGGGCCCGCAGGGCGGAGTCGACCTGCTGCAGCGCCGACTCCGCATCCCCTCGACGGGCGTCGAGGAGCGAGACCTGCAGCCGTGCCGCCGGCAGCCAGGCCTCCAGCCACGCCGCCTTGGAGAACGCGTCCCGCGCCTCCGCGTCACGTCCTTGCCTCATGAGCACGAGGCCCAGCAGGTAGTGCGCGTCGCCCACCTCGGGGTTCGGGTTGAGCGCCGTGAGCCGTTCGACGGCCGCCCGGAGGTGGCGCTCGGCGTCCTCGTACAGGGCCTCGCGATAGCGGCGGGCCGCGAGGGCGACGTGCGACGCCGAGTGGCCCGGGTCGCGGGAGAGCGCCTCGCGCCAGTACGGCTCGGGAGAGCGGGTCGCGTGACGGTACTGCTCGAGGTGACGACCGGTCAGGTACAGCTGCTCGACACTGCCGATCGCGGCGGGCTCCGCGGGTTCGACGGCGGCGTGAACCTCCGCCGGCTCGGCAACGTCCTCGTCAGGCCAGGAGAGGATCGTCGTCGTCCCCCGGAGAAGGGCGACGTCCACCGGTCCGGCCGTGGGGACCACGAGCTCGGCGCGCCGCGTCGGCGAGAGCGGGAACGTCGTGTCGAGCAGGGTGGTGCCGCCACTGCGCGCAACCAGCCGCACCTCGCCGAGGTCCTCGGTCGCGTCGAGGCGCAGGACCGTACGGTCGTCGACCACCTCGACGCCCAGTGCGGCCTCCCGGACGGCGGCGACGGCCGGGCCCGTGCCCGCGAGCGGGAACCAGAGCTGCGAGAAGCTCTTCGTCTCCCCTGGTGCGAGGTACGAGAAGTCGGGCTGGTTCTCCGTGTACGCGCCGGCCATGAGCTCGATGTACGCCGAGCCGTCGTCCGCGAGGTTGCGGTTCCACGCGTGCCCGAAGGGCGCGTCGCCCCACGTCCACTGCTTCTTGCCGACGACCACGGTGTGGTCGGCCAGATGGACGAACCCCGCCCGCGCGCGGTGGTCGTACCCGCCGAAGAAGTCGCCCGCGGAGCCGACGCACATGTACGACGTGGGCACGGGGATGTTGCGGGGCCAGTCGAGCCGGTCGCCACGGACCCTGCGGGGGCTGTCGGGTCGGGTGTCGTCGTCCTTCCGCGCCGGGTAGTCGACGCCGTAGTACGAGCCCGACGCGACCGGGAACGTGGTGACGGCGCGCTTCGCGTGGTCGGCGACCATGTGGACGTCCGAGGGGAAGAACGACTGGTAGTCCGCGTGCACCTCGGCGGCCACGTTGGCCCACCAGAGGAACGTCTGCGTCTCGTCGCTCCGGTTGTACAGGCGCACGCGGAGCTCCATCACGGTGGAGCCCGGCTCGAGGTGGACACCGTGCATGCCCTTCATCCGTGCGAACGGGTCGTGGTCGGAGCACCAGACCGTGCCGTCGGCCTCGTCGATCTCCCACGCGACGGGCAGGAACGTCGCGGGCCGGTGGTGCTGAGGCCAGTTGAGCTCCACCCCGCCCGCGAGCCAGGGCCCGGCCAGGCCGACGAGGGCCGGCTTGATGACCGGGTTCGCGTAGAAGAGCGGGTAGCCGGTGCGGCGGTCGACGGCGTAGTGGATGCGGCCGCCCAGCTCCGGCAGAACGAGGACGCGCAGGTACTCGTTCTCCAGGTGCAGCCCCACCCAGCTGTGGTCGGTGGGGGTCTCGCTGATCCGGTCGTGGAAGGGCAGCGGGAAGACCCGGCCGGACGAGCCCTGGTAGACGCGGCGGTCCAGGTACGCAGGGAACCGGTCCGGCTCGTCCGGGAGGTAGGTCGGAAGGACGACGGGCTCGCTCCACACCGCCACCGGCGCCCCCGCCAGACGCGGTGGGCGGGTGGGGAGCTGGAGGTCGCCGTCGATCACGGTGTTGATGCTAAGACGGTCCCAGCGGCCCCAGGAATGCATGAATCTACGAGGAATATGGACGAATCTCTGATCCTGTCCCTAGCATCGGCCTATGTACCTGCGCGACGGCTTCCCCGGTCAGAGGCTGCACGTGCTGCCCCGACCCCTCGCGAAGGAGGCGCTGGAGCGCTCCCCCACCTCACGCCTGCTCGTGACCGACGCGGGGTACTTCCCGCACGCCGCGCGGCACGGTCGGGTCCGTCGGGGAGGGGCTGCGGAGGCGATCGTCATCCTCTGCGTCGCCGGCTCCGGCTGGTGCGAGATGGGCGATGTACGGCACGACGTCCACGAAGGCGAGATCCTCGTCATCCCTCCACGCCAGCCGCATCGCTACTACGCGGACGAGCACGACCCGTGGTCGATCTGGTGGCTGCACGTCACCGGCGGCGACCTGCCCGACCTGCTGGCGGCGGTCGGTCTGGATCTCGCCCGACCGACGGCACCCTCCGCGGACCCGCTGCAGGCGGCGGGGCTCATCGAGAGCATCTGCAACGACCTGTCCCGCGACGAGACGTCGTCGAGCCTCACCGCTGCGGCCGGCGCCGCCTGGCACCTCCTCGCCCAGCTGGCCGCGGAACGGCACCGCCGGTCGTCGGGCGACGCGTCGATCAGCCGCATCCAGACCCAGCTGCGGGCCCACCTCGCGGAGCCGTTCAGCGTGCCGAGTCTCGCGGCCGCGGCAGGCTTCAGCACGTCGCACTTCTCGGCCCGTTTCCATGCGGTGACAGGGTTCTCGGTCACCGAGTACGTGAAGCGCCTCCGCATGGCGCGAGCCCGTGAGCTGCTGCTCACGACCGACCGCAGCATCGCGGACATCGCCGGCGAGGTCGGCTACCCGGACCAGTTCTACTTCTCGCGCCAGTTCAGGGCCGTGACCGGCTCGAGCCCCCAGCACTTCCGGCGCCGAGGGGTGGA
>DASSQF010000107.1:0-13018 GCA_035702685.1 Propionibacteriaceae bacterium | reverse complement strand
GACGATGGTGAGCTCGAGCGTCAGGCCGGGGAACTCCTGACGCAGCGTCCTGGCGACGCTCGGCATCCACGCGTACGCGGCCGACGCGAAGGACCCGATCGTGAGGCTGGCCACGGATCCCTCGCGCAGGTCGCGTACCGTGGCGTTGAGGTGAGACATGGCGGCCAGAGCATCCGCGCTTGCCGCGGCGAGGTCGAGGGCCGCCGGCGTCGGGACGATGCCCCGTCCCACGCGCTCCACCAGGGCGAAGCCGACCTCCTTCTCGAGGGTGTGGAGGTGCTGGCTCACGGTGGACGGGCGGTACCCCAGGCGGCGTGCGGTCTCGCTCACCGAGCCGCTTGCCACGACTGCTCTGAGGATGCGCAGACGGTTGAGATCGAGCATGGGAGCATCGTACGGCATCACCGAATGAATGTTCGGTAATTATTGCTTGTGGCGAATCCTTTCAGAGATGCACCATGGACTCATGTTCGGGCCTCGTATCGTCGATCGCGACCGTCAGCGTCTCATGGCTGACCTTGACTTCCTCCGCATGGACGAGCCTCCTCGTCCCCCCCAGCCCCGCGCGTACACGTGGCGCATGCTCCGTGTTCCCACCGGTGGCGTCGAGCACGTCGGCGCCCCTCTCGGGCGCCTCGCCTCCGTTCGTTGACATCTCGGGAGCCCAGCTCCCGTCCCATACCTTCGAGGGGTCCTCGACCGCACCCCACTCCTTGAGTGGCGGCATGGTGAACGGCGATCGTCACCAGCGGCGCGTGGCCCCTCGAACCATGTCCTCCCTTGCGAGAACATGGCCCGCATGACCTCCTACGACATCACGGACTACCGGATCACCGACCACACCGTGGAGGTGCCGGTGGACTGGCAGGACCCCGACCGGTTCGGTTCCATCCGGGTCTTCGTCCGAGAGGTCGTCAAGCTCTCCAAGGTCGATGCCGACCTTCCGCCGCTCGTCTTCCTCCAGGGCGGCCCCGGAGCCGGCTCGCCGCGGCCGCCACACAACACGTGGATCGAGACGGCGACCGAGCACTACCGCGTACTCCTGCTCGACCAGCGCGGCACGGCGAAGTCGTCCCCCATCACAGGGCGTTTCATCACGGACTTCGTCGAGGCCCACGGCGGGGGCGTCGCGGGGACGCGAGCGGCCGCCGACTACGTCGCCTGCTTCCGGGCAGACGCGATCGCCGACGACGTCGCCCACCTCTGCCGTGTCCTCAACGGCGGCCGCCCCTGGACGACGCTCGGCCAGTCCTTCGGCGGCTTCATCACGCTCGCGCTGCTCTCCCGTCATCCTGAGACCGTGCTGCGGTCCATGACGACCGGCGGCATCCCGGCCATCGACCGCAGCGCCGACGACCTGTACGACGATCTCATCCCGCTGCAGACCGCTCGTCACGACGAGTTCCGGACGCGCTTCCCGGAGGATCAGGCCCTGCTCGACGACCTCGCGGGCCGCGCCGCCGCGGGGGAGCTCGTCACGCTGGCCGGCGAGGTGCGCACGGCCCACCGCCTGCAGCTGCTGGGCGGCGACTTCGGGATGAGCACCGGGGTCGAGAACCTCCATTGGATGCTCGACCTCGCACTCGAGCCGAGCGGGCATGTGTCCCAGCGGTTCGTCGAGGCCGTGGCGCACCGCAGCGAGACGGTGGGGGAGCCGCTCTACTGGACCCTGCAGGAAGGCTGCTACCACCAGGGCCACCGGACGGGCGGCTGGGGAGCATGGCAGGCGCTGCAGCGCCACCCCGAGTACGCGCCCACCGCCAGCCCTCTGCTCACGTACGCCGAGTTCGCCCAGCCGTGGATGTTCAGCGAGCTGCCGGCGCTGCGCCCGTTCGCCGGGGTCGCCGAGGAGCTGGCCGGCGAGCGGACCTGGCCGCAGCTGTGGGACGCGGAGCAGCTGGCACGCAACGAGGTGCCGCTCGCCGCGGTCCAGTACACGCACGACCCGTACGTGGGGCTCGAGGGTGCCAAGCGCACGCTCCAGGGGGTGGGAAGCTCCCAGCTGTGGGAGACCGACGCCTACCTGCACGACGGGCTCCGGGTCCACGGTGACGCCATCCTGCCCGAGCTCATGCGCAGGCTGGGCGTCCTGTAGCCCGCGTCAGCTGGCGGCCTTGCGCCCTTCCGGTGGGCTGACCGTCTCCCCGCGCATGAGGGCCGCGGATGCCTTGCGGCCGAGCTGTCGGATCGCGAGGCGGCCGACGAGCTGCTGGTTCGTGGTCACCCGCTCGGCGCGCCCGTTGCTGAAGAAGCTGATGATCCAGCGCAGGAGCGTCGACAGCTTCTGCTTGAACCCCGTGATCATGAGGAGGTGGAGGAGGAGCCACGCGAGCCAGGCGATGAAGCCTGTGAGCTTGATCTTCCCGATGTGGCAGACCGCCTGGAACTTGGCGATCGTCGCCATGCTGCCCTTGTCGTGGTACGTGAACGGGCCGGGCATGCTGCGGTTCTCGACGCGGGCGTGTATGGCCGACGCGGCGTACCGGGCGGACTGGATCGCGCCCTGAGCCATGCCCGGCACACCCTCCACCGACATGAGGTCGCCGATGACGTACACCTCCGGGTGGCCGGGGAGCGTGAGGTCCGGGAGGACCTTGACCCGGCCCGAGCGGTCGACCTCGGCGCCGGTCTGGGCGGCCACCGTCTTGCCGAGCGCGTTGCCCTGGACGCCGGCGGCCCACACCTTGCAGATGGACGCGATGTGCTGCTCGGTGCCGTCCTTGTGCTTCAGCGTGAGCCCGGCGTCGTCGACGTCGGTGACCATCGTGTCGAGGACCACCTCGACGCCCAGCTTCTCGAGGGCGCGGTGGGTCTTCGCCCCGAGCTCTGGGCCGAAGGGCGGGAGGACCTGGGACGCCGCGTCGACGAGCACGACGCGTGCGGAACTCGGGTCGATGCGGCGGAAGTCGTGGGCGAGGGTACGGTTCGCGAGCTCGCGGATCTGGCCCGCCATCTCCACACCGGTCGGGCCCGCGCCGACGACGACGAACGTGAGCATCTGCTCCGCCGTGGCGGGATCGTCCTGGATCTCCGCGAGCTCGAAGGCGCCGAAGATGCGGCTGCGGAGCTCGAGGGCGTCGTCGATCGACTTCATGCCGGGCGCGAACGTCGCGTACTCGTCGTGCCCGAAGTACGACTGGCTCGAGCCGGTGGCAAGGATCAGCGAGTCGTAGATCGTCTCGTGCTCCTCGTCGTGGAACCGCCAGTGGACCACCTTCCGGGTGACGTCGACCGACTCCACGAGCCCCTGCACCACCCGTACGTTCCTCTGCCGTCGCAGGATCTCCCGCGTGGCCGGTGCGATCTCACCTTCCGACAGGATGCCTGTCGCCACCTGGTAGAGGAGCGGCTGGAACAGGTGGTGGCTCGTGCGGTCGATCAGCGTGATCTCCACGTCGTCCCTCGCGAGCGCCTTGACGGCGAACAGGCCGCCGAAGCCGGACCCCACCACCACGACCCGATGCGTCATGACCCCATCCTCGTCGCGAGAAGGGCCTGGTCAAGGAGCTCGTTGATGCGGGACAAGGGGCGGTTCATGTCGTCCCTGTACCCACCGCCCCACGGTCGGGGCTGAAGCGATCGCTGGTCGCGGCACGCGGTTCACCATGTTAAGTGGGTGAGTTGTACGTTCTCTCGCCAAATCCGCCATGAGAAGGTGCTGTCTGCCCACTCAACATGGTGAACCGACACGGCGCCTCGGCGCCCCGGCCTCGCTGACAACTCGGGCCCAGACCCGTACGTGCGGCTCCGGTCGGTGCCATGGTGGACACATGGCCGCACTGTCGCTGACATTCCTCGGTGCCTCAGGCACTGTCACGGGCTCCAAGTACCTCGTCGAGGTCGCCGGGCGGCGCATCCTCGTCGACGCCGGGATGTTCCAGGGCGAGAAGGAGTGGCGCGAGCTGAACTGGGCCGACTTCCCCGTACCGCCCCGCACGATCGACGCCGTCGTCCTCACCCACGCGCACGCCGACCACTGCGGCTACCTTCCTGCCCTCGTCAGGGACGGCTTCAGCGGCCCCATCTGGTGCACGTACGGGACGGCGAAGCTCGCGACGATCGTCCTCCTCGACGCAGGACACCTCCAGGAGAAGGAGGCCCAGTACGCGCAGGAGGGCGGCTGGTCCAAGCACGAGAACCCGCTGCCCCTGTACACGGTCGCTGACGTCGAGGCGACGACACCACTGTTCACGGTCGTCCCGTTCGACACCGACACCGACATCGGCGGCGGCGTGGCCATCCGCATGACGCGGGCCGGACACATCCTCGGCTCCGCGTCCGTGACGCTGTCCACGCCCGAGGGGTCGGTCCTGTTCTCCGGGGACCTCGGGCGCCACGACCACCCCGTGCTGCGGCCCAGGGACGAGCCGCCGGGAGCGCCGTTCGTCCTCATCGAGTCCACGTACGGCGACCGTGAGCACCCGGAGCCGGACGGCAAGGAGCACGAGACGATGGCCGCGGCCATCCGCCGGACGATCGCCCGGGGCGGTTCCGTGCTCGTACCGGCCTTCGCCATCGACCGTACGGAGAACGTGCTCAAGGCGCTCACGGAGCTCCGCGAGGCCGGCCGGATCCCGAGGGATGTCCCGATCTACGTGAACAGCCCCATGGCGGTCGCCGCCCTCGCCGTGTACCGCGAGGCCGACGGCCGCGGGGAGCTCCGCGACGACATCGAGCCCGAGGACTTCTTCAACCTGCCGAACCTCCGCGAGATCACCGACGCCGAGGACTCGAAGCGGCTCAACCACCCCGACGATCCCAGCATCATCATCAGCTCGTCCGGCATGGCGACCGGGGGGCGTGTGCTCCACCACCTCGAGGCCATGCTGCCCGACCCGCGCAACACGGTGATCTTCACCGGCTACCAGGGTGTCGGCACGCGGGGGCGGACGCTGCTCGAGGGTGTGACCCAGATGAAGTTCCGGGGACGGTACGTGCCGGTGAAGGCGGAGATCGTGTCGGACGGCGAGTTCTCCGTCCACGCTGACGCGTCCGACCTCATCGACTGGCTTCGCGACCTCGAGCCCAAGCCGGAGACGGTCTTCGTCATCCACGGCGAGGAGGGGTCCTCCGAGGCCTTCGCGGCGAAGATCCGCTCCGAGCTGCAGCTCACCGCGGTCGTGCCCCGGTACCGGGAGAAGGTCACACTGTCACCGCGCGGGACGTGGGCGCCCCTCACTCCTGGCGCGGCCGCTCCGCCCGCGGTGCCTCAGGCTGCCGCCGTACGGGTCGAGCCGCGCCGCGAGGGCCCGGGCGCCAGGCTGCCGATCCGGAAGGTGGCCGACACCCACGCGGACGACCTGGACCAGGTCGCCGTCATCCTCGAGACGGCCATCGGCCAGGTCCCGTTCCTCCCCGCCGACAAGCAGGAGGAGGTCTCCGGCCTGCTCCACGAGGTGCTCGGCCTCGTCCGCAGCGGGACGCCTGACCTCGCGGCAGTCCGTGAGGATGTGAACCTGGCCCTGTACGCGGCCGCCGGTGCGGTGGAGACGCCGGGCGGGCAGTCGATCGTCGCCCTCCTGGCCCATGTGCCGAAGGTGCTCGGCTGAGCGTCCCCTCAGCAGCCCCTCGGCGCACGACCGTCGGGAGACCCTGCGACCGGCGCTAGGCCGGCAGGCCCGTCGGCAGCCCGTCGATGCTCACCCGGTTCTTCTCCTGCTGGTACGCGTGCAGGCCCTCCGGACCCTTCTTCTCGGCCCAGCTGTCCATGAGCGGCCGATCCCCGGTGAAGTCCATGAGCGGGACGCCGTACCCGCAGGACGTCTGCACGAGGTCGATGTCGAGCACGAAGATGTTCCGCGAACCCTTCATCGGCGGGAACAGCGCGAGGAGCTCGTCCCACTCGGCATCGCCGGGATGTACGGCGCGTGCGTGCCCGTACATCCGCAGGATGAGCGGCTCGCGCTCGAACGAGCACAGCATCACCGTCATGCGGGGCGTGTCGAGCAGGTGGGCCGCGGTCTCGTTGCCGCTGCCCGTTCCGTTGAGCCAGACGAGCCGGGTGTCGGAGAGGATGCGGAGGGAGTCCAGGCCCTTCGGTGACACGTTGACGCGGCCGTCGCGGGCGGCCGTCGCCACGAAGAAGATGTGCTGGCTCTCGATGAAGGCGCGGTGCCGCGCCGTCAGGCCCTCGAACTGCTGTGCCATGGTGACTCCCTGTCGCTGCGTGGCCCACTCTAAGGGCCGCCTGACCGGTGAGCGTGGCGGGCTGCCGTACGAACGCCCTTCTCGTACTGGCTAGGCCTTTCGCAGGACGCTCTCGATCGTCGCGGCCGTCGCCGCGGCCCAGGCCTGTGGGTGACAGGCCGCCGGGAACGGGAGGGGGGTGGGCGTCTCGTCGGCTCCGTACCCGGCGTACAGCTCGGGCAGCCGGTAGCTGTAGCCCATCGCCGCACGCAGCAGCTCGGCGGCGAGCAGCCGGGCTTCGTCGAGGAACCCTTCCCGCCGCATGCCGGCGAGGATCACGCCGTTGTCGTGGGTCCAGATGCTGCCCACGTGGTAGCCGAGCGGCCAGTACGCGGCGTTGTCCGTGGAGAGGGTGCGGATGCCGAACCCCGAGCGGAGCGTGGGGTGCATGAGGCGTGCCACGACGACGGCCGCCTCCTCGGTGGTGAGGATCCCCGTACCGAGCAGGTGACCCATGTTCGAGGCGACTCCGGTGACGGGCCGCTTGTCCGCGTCGAGGGCGATCGCCGGGTAGGGGCCGAGGTCGTCGCTCACCCAGAACTGGGCTCGGAACCGCTCCGCGAGCCGCGCGGCCCAGTCGCGCCACGCCGCCGCCTCGTCCGCGTCGCCCAGCCGGTCGAGGAGCCGGGCGCCGACGAGCGCCGCCTCATGCGCGTAGCCCTGCGCCTCGCACAGGGCGATCGGGCCGCGCGCCAGGCTTCCGTCCGCCCAACGGATCGAGTCCGCCGAGTCCTTCCAGCCCTGGTTCGACAGGCCCTCGCCCGTGTCGGCGTACTCGAGGAAGCCGTCGCCGTCGGCGTCGCCGTGGTCCCGCAGCCACCCCAGAGCGGCCCGCAGGGGGAGTACGAAGCCGGCGAGGTCGTCGTCCGAGATGCCCGCCGCCTCGAGGTCGCCGAGCAGCATGACCCACAGACAGGTGGCGTCGATCGTGCCGTAGTAGACCGGCGGCAGCACGATGTCGTGGTCGCCCTCCTGGCGGCCCGACCCGTACAGGCGGAGCGGCTCCCCGCGCACCTCGTGGGGGATCTTCCCCGGCTGCTCCGCGGTCGCGGGGTCGGTCGTGGTTCCCTGGCGCGACGCGAGGGCCCTGAGGGTGCCGAGCGCGACCTCGCGGGACCAGGGCAGCGACAGGCGGGCAGAGAGCAGCGAGTCGCGCCCGAACAACGTGAGGAACCACGGGGCTCCGGCGCCGTAGAAGGCCGCGCCCCCGCCGCCCGTCATCCGGAGGGCGGCGAGGTCGCGGGACGCGGTCTGGACGAGCAGGTCGAGGGGCTCGACGCCCGTGCGCGGCTCGACGTCGGCCGAGTCGTGGGAGAACGGGAAGGAGGGCTCTGACGCGAGGAGGCGCCACTGGACCGACACCTCGCCACGTGCGGGCACCTCGAGGTCCCAGCTGGCATGGATGCGGTCGGTGACCTGGACGAAGGAGCCGGGAGCGACGAGACAGGCCTCACCCTCGCGGCCGAACGGCCACGTGTACGTGCCGTCGTCGTGGGCGGTGGCGGTCGGCCGGTCGCCCACGGTCACGCTCGCACGTACCGCCGACATCGGCGTGGAGTCCGGGGCCACGACGAGAGTGAAGAGGACGCGGAGGTCGTGCGGCGCCGTGCTCCGCACCACCACCCGCTCGTACAGGCCCTTCGCGGTGACCGTGCGCTCGCGCCGGCAGACCAGGGCCGGGTCCGCACCCAGGTCGGGCGTGCGCCAGACGGTGTCGTAGCGGGCCGTGCCGCCGCCGGGCTCGATCGTGCCGATGTGCTCGTTGACGTGCGCATCGGCGGCGAGCGTCACCGTGGACGCGACCCGTACGTCGGCGCAGTAGACGCCCTGGACCGCCGACTCGACGATCTGCCCGTCGCGGCGCGACCAGCACTGCTGGGGAGCGGCAAGGGTGACGCTCAGTTCGTGCAGGTAGGGCTGCTCCATCGCGTCCCCTCCGGGTCTCGGGTCCGCTCACGCTATCGCTGACGGAGGTGACGCTGAGCGCGTTCCGAGGAACGCGACGAAGACTGAGACGACATTTGACAACAACCGCGTTGCATTATTCAATCGACCTCGGAAGTAAGGGTTACCTAACTTGAGGAGCGTCGTGATCCCCAACCTGCTCATCGGCCTGCGTGAGGGCCTCGAGGCGGTGCTCGTCGTGAGCATCCTCGTGGCGTACCTGGTGAAGTCCGGGCGCCGCGGCCAGCTCCCGTTCGTGTGGCTGGGCACCGGGCTCGCCGCGGCCGTGTCCCTCGGTTTCGGGGCGCTCCTCACCTTCGGCCCCCAGGGGCTGGGTGACGAGACCGAGGAGGTCATCGCCGGCACGCTGTCGGTGATCGCCGTCGCATTCGTCACGTGGATGATCTTCTGGATGGCGAAGGTGTCGCGCAGCCTGGCGAGCGACCTCCGCGCCCACGTGGACGCCAGCGGCGGCGCCTGGTCGCTCGTCGTCCTCAGCGCCCTCGCCGTGGGGCGTGAGGGCCTCGAGACGGCGATGTTCCTCTGGGCGGCGACGACGTCGGCCGTCCGCGACGGGATCCCCGCCTCGCAGCCCCTCGTCGGCGCGCTGATCGGCATCGCCCTCGCGATCGCCCTGGGCTACGCCATGTACGCGGGCGCCGTGCGGATCAACTTGTCGAAGTTCTTCACCATCACGGGCGGCGCGCTCATCGTCGTGGCGGCAGGCGTCCTCGCCTCCGGTGTCGGAGACCTCCAGGAGTCGGGCGTCCTCCCGGGCGCCGGCGCGATCGCCTACAACGTGTCCGGCGCCATCCCGCCCGAGGGCGTGCTCGGGACCCTCCTCAAGGGCTTCTTCAACTTCACCCCGGACCCGACGGTGCTCGGGGTGGCGGTCTGGGTCGCGTACGTGGTCGTCGTCGGGACGTTCTTCGTCCGCCGCATCCTGCGCCGCTCACCGGCGACCTCCGCGCCGCGTCAGCCGGCCAGCGTCTGAGGCTGACGACCAGAGGGCCGACCACCGTGCGTGGTCGGCCCTCTGGTGTGTTCGGAACCGGCAGGACGGTTCCCCTTCGTCGTGAGGCCGGCAACCGTGCGGTCAGCCGGCGAACCGCACGAGCAGGACGCCGACCAGGACGAGGACGGCACCGAGCAGGCGCTGCACGCTGAGGTGGCGCCGCGGGAAGCCGAACGCGCCGATGTGGTCGAGCACGAGCCCTCCCGTCACCTGTCCGAGGAGGGTGGCGCTGATGGCGAGCGACGTGCCGAGGATCGGCGTCACGTAGGCGATCGAGAACACGAAGCCCGCGCCGATGAGGCCACCGGTGAGGCTCCACCAGGGCAGTCGGCCCTCGAGCCGGGGCCTGTTGCGGGCCGCGAGGTTGACGAGGACCAGGCCGAGCAGGCCCACGGCGAAGGAGACGAGCGCCGCCGCAAGGGGTGAGCCCATGACCGTACCCAGCCTGCCGTTGACGGTCGCCTGGATCGCACCGAGGACGCCGGCACCGATGCCGGCGGCCCACAGCAGCACGGTCGCCCAGGAGGGCCCCGGCTCCGCGGCCGCCCGCCGCTGCCGCAGGTTGACGAGCGCCGCACCCGCCGCGACGAGCACGACCCCGACGACGCGTCCGATCGTCAGGGGCCGAGCAGTCGTCTCGAAGGCTCCCATCGTGTCGATCGCGAGGCCGCCGAGGACCTGCCCGAACAGCGGCAGGATGACGGTCGCCGAGGCGCCGATGCGGGGCAGCAGCACCATGTTCATGGTGAGGAAGATCAGGCCGCACACGCCGCCGACCCAGATCCACCACGGCTGGGTGGCGGCTGTCCTCGCGAGGGGCAGCGGGGTCCGGGTGAGGACGAGCACGAGGGCCAGCCCGAGCGTACCGACGAAGAACGACACGAGCGACGCGAGCAGCGTCACGCCCATGTGACGCGCGAGCCGGGTGTTGACGCCCGTCTGCACGGGGATGACGGCGCCGACGAGGACGGCGAGCACCACAGCCACGATCGCCATGCGCTCTCCTTCGTCCGGTCCACTGACGCCGGACGCAGGCTACAGGTACGGGCTCACCGCGCCAGCCGTACGGGGATGCGCCGGGTCCCGAAGTGGCTCGGCGCCTCGTCGAAGCGCCCCACGAGACGCGTACCGCAGTCGGGGCACGTGCCGTCGGGCATGAGGCGGTACCGGAGGATGTCGTACTGGTCGCGCTCGATGAGCGGGCGCGAGCAGCCCGTGCAGTACGTGATCTCGCCCGCCCGGTTCGGCACGTTGCCCGTGTACACGTGGTGCAGGCCCTCGTCGAGGAGGATCTCGCGCGCCCGCCGCAGCGTCGACGCGGGCGTCGGAGGCACGTCCCGCATGCGCCAGTCGGGGTGGAACGCCGTGACGTGGTGAGGCACGTCGGGGCCCAGCTCGGAGCGCACCCACCTCCCCATGGCGTGGAGCTCCTCGTCGGAGTCGTTGTGGCCGGGGATGAGCAGCGTCGTGATCTCGACCCACACGTCGGTCTCGTGCACGAGGTACGTGAGGGTGTCGAGGACGGGCCGGAGCCGGGCGCCGGTGATCTTGGCGTAGAAGTCGTCGGTGAAGCCCTTGAGGTCGACGTTCGCGGCGTCCATGACGGCGAAGAGGTCACGCCGTGCCTCGGGGTTGACATAGCCGGCGGTCACCGCGACCGAGTAGATGCCCCGCTCGCGACAGGCGAGCGCCGTGTCGATCGCGTACTCCGCGAAGATCACCGGGTCGTTGTACGTGAAGGCGACGCTCCGGCAGCCGAGGTCGACGGCCGTCTCGGCGATGACCTCCGGAGACGCCTGATCCATGAGCCGGTCCATCTCGCGGGCCTTCGACATGTCCCAGTTCTGGCAGAACTTGCAGCCGAGGTTGCAGCCGGCGGTGCCGAACGACAGCACGGACGTGCCCGGATGGAAGTGGGCGAGCGGCTTCTTCTCGATCGGGTCGATGCAGAAGCCGGACGATCGCCCGTACGTCGTGAGGACCATCTCGTCGCCCTCACGGGCCCGGACGAAGCAGAAGCCGCGCTGGCCGTCCCTGAGCCGGCAGTCGCGCGGGCACAGGTCGCACTGGATGCGACCGTCGTCGAGGGGGTGCCACCAACGTGCGCTCATGTCTCCTCGAATGCCGTGACCGTGTAGCGGGAGAGTCTCACCCGCTCGTCCCACCAGCCCGGGGGAAGCCCCGCCTTGCGGACGAGGTGCTCCAGGAAGCTGTCAGCGTCGGGCAGCGAGTCCCAGACCTGGGGCAGGAACGTGCCGCGCCGCACGCCGAACTCGAGGATGACGCCGTCGACGCCTGGACGCAGCCCCGCGGCTGCGTCCTCTCGGCTGGTGCACGGGTACGGCTCGGGCGCCGACAGGACCGACACCTCGAGGTGCGTGTCGACGAGCTCCTCGGCGGGCAACGGCGGGAAGCGCGGGTCGTGGACTGCCGCGTTCACAGCGTTCGCGGCGACGTCCTGCCGGAGCGGCCGGTGGGCCACGAGGCTGCCGATGCAGCCGCGGAGCCGTCCGGACTGCGTGAGTGTGACGAACGCGGCGCCCGGCGCGTCCAGCCACGGGTGCGGGGTCGGGCCGTCCGGTGTGGCGGCGGGGCTGGGAGAGTCGATGGGCGCGTCCGGACGGCTGCTGCTGAGGGGAACGCCGAGCCGGTCCGCGATGGCTACGCGGGCGATTCCGCACAGCACGGGCCCCGCCTCGGGGGGAAGCTCAGGCATGGGACCTCCTCAGCCGGAAGGCGGCGTACCCGACGACGCGGTCCCGGGTCCCTGCCGTGTCGCCGGAGCTGCAGGCGGAGAGGAGCTCGGGGGTCCAGCTGTGACGCTGTGCGGCGACGAGCGCGCCGTTGAGCGGGTACGCACCGCACGCGCGGTCGGTGGGGATGGCACGGTCCAGCGCGATGACCCGCTCGATCGTGTCCGCGTCGAGGGCTGCGGCGTCCGCGTACGAGTGGTAATGGCTCAGATCCGTCGAGACCAGAAGCGACGTGCCGGGCAGGCGCAGGGCGAGGTCGATCACGTCAGCGACCCTCGTCGCGTCCGCGGCGCCGACGGCGACCGGTACCACGGGGATGCCGGGTGCGACCACCTGCAGGAAGGGCAGCTGGACCTCGAGCGAGTGCTCCTCCGCGTGCACATCCGGCCGTACGGACACCGAGGGCGACTGCCGGAGGGCCACGACGAGCTCCGGGTCCGCCGGGACCGTGCCGAGGGGCGTCTCGAACGCTTCGGCGCCGGAGAGTGCGAGGCCCTCCACGTACACGCGATGGGTCGGCCCGATGAGGAGGATCCGTGACGGCAGCTCGTCCCGCAGTGCCGCGTACGCGTACGCGGCGGTCGATCCCGAGTAGACGTACCCGGCGTGGGGAACCACGTAGCCCGCGGCGGGTCCAGGCTCGGTCGGGACCGCATCGGGCTCTGCCCCCACATGCTGGAGGAGGTCGGTCACCATCTGCCTGAGGCGCGCTGGGTTGGCGGGGTAGAACTGCCCCGCGACGGCAGGCGGCCGTACGGTCATGGCCCCAATCTACGCCGCGCTCAACCCCTCCGGCCGGGTTCGCGGAGGGGCCAGGCCGGACTCAGCCGGCGACCATGGCGGCCATCTCGAGAAGGCCCGCGGCCTGGTCGGACGGGCTCTGTACGGTCGGGCCGAGGTTGACCTTGAGGCCGAGGATCCCCGAGAACGCACCGGCCGCGCGCCGTGTCGCGGCGACCGTCTCCGGGGTGAGAAGGCTCCCGGGAGGGGCGCCAGGGACTCCGACCGGCGCGAGGTGCCCGTCTCGCCATGGGCCGGCGAGGTCAGTGGCGACAGCAGCGACCGAGGAGACCATGAGCGCGCCGAGCAGCCCGCGGGAGGCGGCCGTCCGCACATGCTC
>DASSQF010000106.1:0-4659 GCA_035702685.1 Propionibacteriaceae bacterium | reverse complement strand
GGCTGACGTCCAGGTGGTGTGCCACGCCACGTCGGACGCCGACCCCGCGTCGTGGGTCAAGCACCCCGAGTGGACGCTGGGCGCTCTGGACGGGTACGGGCCGGAGGACTGGCGCGACCCGTTCGTCTTCCGCACAGCCCCTGGCGAGCCGTGGCAGATGCTCCTCGCCGCCCGGAGGCCCTCTCGGCCGGACCGGCGTCGCGGAGTGGTCGCGAGGCTGGTGTCCGACGACCTCGTCACCTGGCGTGACGCCGAACCGCCGTGGGACCCCCACCGCTTCATCACCCAGGAGTGTCCCGACCTCTTCCAGTGGGGCGACTGGTGGTACCTCCTCTACTCCGAGTTCTCCGACGCGTTCCAGACCCGCTACCGGGTCGCGACGAGCCCTGACGGGCCGTGGCTCGCACCCGAGCACGACACGGTCGACGGTCGTGCGTTCTACGCGGCCAAGAGCGTGGAGGTCGCCGGCGTCCGCTACGTGGTCGGCTGGATCGCCACCAAGCAGGACGAGCGCGACCACGGGCCCTGGCAGTGGGCGGGCGACATGGCGGTCCTGCAAGCCCACCAACGTGATGACGGGTCGCTCGGGTTCGACCTTCCCGAGGCTGTGAAGGCGCTGTACGGGCCGGCGGCTGCCCCGGCGTCCTTCGAGCCGGTCGACGGCGCCGACTCCTCCCCAGGGTCGGGCGCGTACGACCGGTACGCCGCGTGGATGGGCCCGGCGACACCCGCGGAGGCCCTCGTCAGCGTCGAAATCGACATCCATCCCGGGACCCACGGCTGTGGCCTGCTGCTGCGCGCGTCCGACGACGGCGAGGAGGCGTACGCGCTCAGGCTGGAGCCGTACCGCCACCGCGTCGTCCTCGACCGGTGGCCGCGGGGCAGGACCGGCGGGGAGCAGTGGCAGGTACGAGGGGACGTGCCGCACGACGTCGAGCTCGAGCGGCCCGTCGCGCTCCCGCCGGGGCGGCACCGCCTCGAGGTCCACCTGGACGGGAGCATCTGCGTCGCGGTCGTCGACGGCGAGGTCGCGCTCAGCGCGCGGATGTACGACCGGACGTACGGCCGCCTCGGCCTGTTCGCTGTGGACGGTGGCTTCGACCTCGTGTCGTGCGAGGTCCGTGACCGTACGCCGGCGCGGTAGCGGGTTCCACGTCCCGGCGGCGCCAGGTCCGTCACCTCATGGACGACCGGCGACCCGGATCCTGGCCTCGATCCCGTCGAGGAGCAGGTCGAGGCCGTACGCGAACCGCTCCTCGGCGGGGGGCAGGCCGGTGCTCGAGCACCTCGTACGGGTGTAGCTCACCGGAGCGGACCGAGGGTTCACTCGTCACCGTTGCCAGATGGCCGCACGTGGCGCGAGGCTGTCCCCAGGACTCGTGGAGAGGGGCCGCTCATGACAGTCGAGAGCCACACGCTGGAGGTGCCCGGTGGGGTGCTCGCCTATGACGTCCATGCCCCGACGGGAGCCACCGACGGCAGGCCTCCCCTCGTGATGATCGGCCATCCGATGGCGGCCGGCGGGTTCACGGCGCTGGCGTCGTACTTCCCCGACCGGGTCGTCGTCACGTACGACCCTCGAGGCGTCGAGCGCAGTGTGGTGCCGGACGCCGAGCACACGCCGGAGCGGAACGCCGAGGACGTGCACCGCGTCATCGAGGCGATCGGCGGCGGCCCCGTCGACGTCTTCGGCTCCAGCGGTGGGGCCGTCACCGGACTCGCCCTGGTCACGCAGTACCCGCAGGACGTGAGGGTCCTCGTCGCTCACGAGCCGCCGGTCCTCGAGGTGCTGCCGGATGCCGAGCACGTACGACGGGCGTTCCGGCAGGTGTCGGAGGACTACCACGCGAAGGGGTTCGGCGCCGGCATGGCCCGCTTCGCGGCGCTGACGTCCGTACAGGGTGAGTTCACCGCCGAGACGCTGGCCGGACCGGGTCCGGACCCGGCGGCCTTCGGGATGCCGACCGATGACGACGGCCGTCGGGACGACCCGCTGCTGTCCGGCGTGTCGGACCCGATCACCGACTTCCACGTGGACCCGGTGGCGCTCGGCGAGGCGCCCGCCACCGTCGTCCTTGCCGCCGGGAGGGAGTCACGCAACCAGGTGCCAGGACGCGCCGCGGCGGAGATCGCCACGCTCCTCCACACCGACCTCGTCATGTTCCCGAGCCACCACGGAGGCTTCATCGGCGGCGGCGGTCCGTACAGCGGCCAACCGGAGGCCTTCGCGAGCACGCTGCGCGGGGTGCTGGACGGCGAGTGACGTCCGGAGTCTGACGATCACTGAGCCGACATTCCCTCGACCCGCCCGAGCACGTTGTCATCGCGCCCCGCGAGCCCGAGCATGAGGGGCATGGACGCGGACGTGGTCGTGGTCGGTGCCGGTCTGGCCGGCCTCGTCGCGGCGGCCGAGGCCGCTGACGCCGGTCGCAGCGTCGTGGTCGTCGACCAGGAGGGCGAGCAGAGCCTCGGGGGTCAGGCCTTCTGGAGCCTGGGCGGCCTGTTCATGGTCGACAGTCCGGAGCAGCGCCGGATGGGCATCCGGGACTCGGCGGAGCTCGCCCGGCAGGACTGGCTCGGCAGCGCCCAGTTCGACCGTACGGAGGACCGCTGGCCTCGAGCCTGGGCCGACGCGTACCTCGACTTCGCGGCCGGTGAGGAGCGCTCCTGGCTCCACGCCATGGGCCACCGGCTGTTCCCGGTCGTCGGCTGGGCCGAGCGTGGTGACGGCCGCGCCGACGGGCACGGCAACTCGGTCCCCCGCTTCCACGTGACGTGGGGAACAGGACCAGGCGTCGTCGAGCCGTTCGAGCGGCGCGTCCGTGCCCATGCCGACGGCGGCCGCGTGAGGTTCGCGTTCCGGCACCGGGTGGACGAGCTGCTCACGGCGGCCGACGCGGCTGTGGGGGTACGAGGCGCTCTGCTCGAGCCGACCACGGCTCCGAGAGGCGCTCCCACCAGCCGTACGACCATCGGAGAGTTCGAGGTTCGGGCGCAGGCGGTGGTCGTCACCTCGGGCGGCATCGGCGGCAACCACGACCTCGTTCGCCGCGCCTGGCCGAGCCGCCTCGGCAGCCCGCCCAGGCGGATGGTGTCCGGCGTGCCGGCTCACGTCGACGGACGGATGCTCGGCATCACCGAGGCGGCCGGCGCCCGCGTGATCAACGCCGACCGGATGTGGCACTACGTCGAGGGCATCCGGAACTGGGACCCGGTGTGGGACAACCACGGCATCCGCATCCTCCCCGGCCCCTCCTCCCTGTGGCTGGATGCCGCGGGCAACCGCCTCCCCGCGCCGTACTTCCCGGGCTTCGACACGCTCGGCACCCTGCGGTACCTCCGGCAGACCGGCTACGACTACTCCTGGTTCGTCCTCACGCAGAAGATCATCGAGAAGGAGTTCGCGCTCTCCGGGTCCGAGCAGAACCCCGACCTCACGGGACGAGACCGACGGCTCCTGCTCTCGCGGGTACGAGGGGGCGCGCCGGGCCCGGTGACGGCGTTCCTGCAGCACGGCGGCGACTTCGTCGTGGCCGAGACCCTGGAGGAGCTCGTCGAGGGGATGAACCGGATCGCCGACGACGAGGCGCCCGAGCTCCGGGTCGAGCCGCTCCGCGCAGTGATCGAGGCCCGCGACCGCGAGGTCGACAACGACTTCAGCAAGGACGCACAGATCACGGCGATCCGCGGGGCCCGCCGGTACCTCGGGGACAAGCTCATCCGCGTCGCGGTCCCCCACCGGTTGCTCGACCCCAAGGCGGGTCCGCTCATCGCCGTCCGGCTCAACGTCCTGTCACGGAAGACCCTCGGCGGGCTGGAGACCGACCTCGCCGGTCGCTGTCTGACCAGTCAGGGGTCTGTGTTCGACGGCCTGTACGCGGCGGGCGAGGTCAGCGGCTTCGGCGGCGGCGGGATGATGGGCTACAACGCGCTCGAGGGCACCTTCCTCGGCGGCTGCCTCTTCTCCGGCCGTACGGCCGGCAGGGCTGCTGCGGAAGCGATCCTGTGAGCCTTTCACCGCCTGTCTCGGCGTCGCCGACAGGCCGCGAGCAGGCCGGCCTCGAGCCGTTGGCACGTCGGTGGCGTTGTGGAGGACAGGTGCTCAGAGACGGGGTGGACGCATGACGGGACTGCTACGGCGACGCGCGCTGATCGGGGATGCCCTGGGGCCGTCCGAGCTCCAGGAGTGGCTGGGGACCGGTGCCGGCGTCCGAGCCAACATGGTCGCCTCCGTTGACGGCCGCGCCACCCTGCACGGCCGGGTCGGCTCGCTGACGGGACCGGCGGACCAGGAGCTCCTCTGGGCGCTCCGCGGCTGGTGCGACGTGCTGCTCGTGGGCTCGGGGACGGTGCGGGCGGAGGGGTACGGGCTCGTCGACCTGCCCGAGGAGCTCGTGCGCCTCCGTGAGGAGCGGGGCCAGACCTCACGACCCGTCCTGGCGGTCCTCACGGGCACCCTGAACCTCGACCCGTCCCTGCCCCTCTTCTCGGACGCGGATCCCGGCAGCCGCCCCTGGATCATCACCGTCCCGGGCGCCGACCGTACGCTCCTCGACCCGTACGCCCACATCGTCGAGGTCGTCGCCGACCCGCTCGGGCGCCCCTCGCTGGAGGCCGCCCTCGACGCGCTGCGCGGGGCCGGCCTGAGCCGGGTGCTCA
>DASSQF010000105.1:0-2529 GCA_035702685.1 Propionibacteriaceae bacterium | reverse complement strand
TGCCCGGTGGGGCTCATCACCTAGCGCCGCCTGAACAGGTCCGGAACCCGTGGCGGGACGGGACGGGACCCTGCCGAGAGTCCTGCTTTCCACCGCCACGGGCCACCACCGTGGGCTACCGTCGAAAGATGGCTGGACCTTCGGGTGAGGCCTCTCGTGAGGTCGTCGCCCTGTCGAGCGTCACGGGGACTCCCTGGTACGCGGCGGACGTCGAGGCCGTGTTGGAGAAGCTCGACTCCTCCCCCGCCGGCTTGTCCTCCGCCGAGGCTGCGTCACGCCTGCGCCGGTACGGGCTGAACGAGCTGACCGGTCACCGGTCGGTCAGTGCGTGGCGGATCCTGCTGCAGCAGTTCCGGAACGTCCTCATCATCATCCTGCTCGTGGCGACGGCGATCTCCGTCGCTCTCGGCGAAGGCGTCGAGTCGGTCGTCATCGCCGTGATCGTCGTGTTCGCGGTCCTCCTCGGCTTCATTCAGGAGTACCGGGCGGAGCAGGCGCTGGAGGCGCTCCGTGAGATGGCCTCGCCGAGCGCCCATGCGCTGCGGGACGGGCACGAGGTGGAGGTGCCGACACGCGAGCTCGTACCGGGCGACGTCGTGGCCCTGCACCCCGGCGACCGGGTCCCTGCCGACGGCCGCGTCGTCGAGTCGGTGAACCTGATGGTCGACGAGGCGCCGCTGACGGGCGAGTCGAGCGCGGTCGCGAAGCAGTCGCACGCCCTGCCGGGCGCCGACCTCGCCGTCGGCGACAGGATGAGCATGGTCCACGCCGGAACCTCGGTGACGTTCGGACGAGGCCGCGCGGTCGTCGTCGAGACGGGGATGCGGACCGAGTTCGGACAGGTCGCACAGCTCCTGCAGGGCGTCCGGGAGGTACGGACACCTCTCCAGCAGAACCTCGACCGTCTCGGCTCAGTGCTGGCCCGTGTCGCCGTGGTCGTCGTCGTGCTCGTCGTCGCGCTCGGCCTGCTGCGCGGTGAGCCCTGGCTGGAGATGCTGCTGTTCGGGATCGCGCTCGCGGTCGCGGTCGTGCCCGAGGCCCTGCCGGCGGTCGTCACGATCTCGCTGGCGATCGGTGTCCAGAAGATGGCGCGCCGGCACGCGCTGATCCGGCGGCTGCCGGCGGTGGAGACGCTCGGCAGCACCTCGGTGATCTGCACGGACAAGACGGGAACGCTCACCCGCAACGAGATGACCGTGCGCCGGGTCTGGGTCGCCGGACGCACGTGGGAGGTCGAGGGGGCCGGGTACGAGCCGGCCGGACGCTACCTCCTGGACGGCGTGGGAACCCCTCCCGGCCCCGACCTCGTCCGGCTGCTGGCGGCGTGCGTCCAGGCGAGCGACGCCCGGCTTCGCCAGGAGGCGGGCTCCTGGCTGGTGAGCGGGGACCCGACCGAGGGCGCGCTGGTCGTCGCCGCCGTGAAGGCGGGCCTCGACCGCGATGCGGTGGAGGCTGCTGCGCCTCGGATACAGGAGATCCCGTTCACCGCGGACACGAAGCGGATGTCGACGCTCCACCGGACGGCTGCCGGCACCGTCGCCTACACGAAGGGCGCGCCGGAGGTCCTGGTGCCCGACTGCGTCTCGTACGTGGGCCAGCAGGGTGTGGTGCCACTCGGCAAGGCCGAGCAGGACCTCGTTCTGGGGGTCGCGGGCGGCTTCGCCGAGGACGCGCTTCGTGTTCTCGCAGTGGCGCTACGAGAGGACGCCGACCTCGACACGGCCCAGCAGGGCATGACTCTTCTGGGTCTGGTCGGGATGATCGACCCTCCGCGCGCGGAGGTCCGGGACGCGATCCGGGTCTGCAAGGAGGCCGGGATCCGGCCGGTCATGATCACCGGCGATCATCCCGTGACGGCACGTGCGATCGCGCGAGAGCTCGGCCTGCCCGGCCACGCGCGCGTCGCCGTAGGGCAGGACATCGACGCCATGGACGACGACCGGCTTCGGGAGGAGGTCGCGACGATCGACGTGTACGCGCGGGTGTCGCCGGCCCACAAGCTCCGCCTGGTGACGGCGCTGCAGGCACGCGGCCACATCGTGGCGATGACGGGTGACGGGGTCAACGACGCCCCGGCCCTCAAGAAGGCCGACATCGGCGTGGCCATGGGTGTCACGGGAACGGACGTCGCCAAAGAGGCTGCCGACATGACGCTGACGGACGACAACTTCGCCTCGATCGTCGCTGCTGTCGAGGAGGGCCGGGTCGTCGTCGACAACATCAAGAAGTACCTCATGTACCTGCTGTCCTCGAACGCCGGCGAGATCGGCCTCATGGTCGGCTGCATCCTCACCGGGCTCCCCCTGCCGCTGAGCGCCGTACAGATCCTCTACGTGAACCTCGCCACCGACGGCCTGCCCGCCCTGGCGCTCGCCGTCGACCCTCCGGAGCGCCATCTCATGGCCCGCCCTCCGGCGGACCCACGCGGAGGGGTGTTCACCCGACGGGTCACCGCGCTCATCGCGATCGGTGGCGCGTGGTCGACGCTGGTCAACCTCAGCCTGTTCGCCTGGTCGCTCCACGCAGGCC
>DASSQF010000104.1:0-3185 GCA_035702685.1 Propionibacteriaceae bacterium | reverse complement strand
GAGGTCGTCGACGGCGCGCCGGTCGTCCAGGTCGTCGAGGCGCGCGAGCAGGAGATCGTGCTCGCGCGGCTGACCCCTGCTGCAGCGACGCGAGCAGCAGCGCGCGAGTTCGGCGCACGGCTCGTCGTCACCCACGACGCCGGCGCATCGGCGTTCGGGTCGCCTCCCCCCGGCTGGCAGGGCGAGGGCTGGATCGGCGCCGAGACCCTGTCGCTCGAGGCTGCGGACGCGTGGGGCCCCTTCTACGCAGAGCAGAGGTGCCTCCCGTACGCGCGCCGGGCGTACGAGCGGGGCGGCCTCGACCGCGATGACCTGGCGGTCGTCGAGAGGGCCTGTACGAGGATCGCCGCACGCCTGTACGACGACGACGCTCCCCCGGCCCGGATCCACGGCGACCTGTGGTCCGGCAATGTCTTCGTGACGGGAGCGGGGTACGTGCTGATCGACCCCGCCGCGCACGGGGGGCACCGCCTCACCGACCTCGCGATGCTCGCGCTGTTCGGCGCGCCCTTCCTCGAGGACGTGTACGCGTCGTACGAGAGCACGTCCACGATGCTCCCCGGGGACTGGCGCAGCCTCGTCGGACTCCACCAGCTGCACCCCCTGCTCGTCCACGCCGCCCTCTTCGGCGGCGGGTACGGCTCGCGGGCCACGGCGATCGCCCGCGGCCTGCTCTGATCCCAGGACCCACACCGACAGCGAGTCACCCGTTCTCTCCCCGAGCTCGCAGGTCCTCTTCCCGAGCGCGAGGGGTCTCTCTCCGGGCTCGCAGGTTCTCTCCCGGAGCCTGCAGACTCTCTCCCTGGCGGGAGGGGTCAGCGGAGGTAGGCGCCCTCCCAGCGGCGGATCTCGTCATGGAAGCGGTCCCGGACCGTCCTGGGCGACAGGACGACGTCGTGGACGGCGCCCTCCAGCCGTACGAGCGTCAGGTGGGGTCCGAGGCAGTGCGCCTTCGCGGCGAGCCGGGACACGTCGAGCACCGAGTCGACACCGAGGAGGTCGTCCGACCAGCGCCGTCGGAAGTCGCTCCTCGTCGACGTGACCATGAGGATCGGGCAGTCGATCGCGAGCCCCGCCGAGACCCTGTCGTGGCCCGCCATGACAGCGGTGAGCCATCCGGAGCGGGTCGGGTTGGACGGGCTGCGCTTGAGCTCCGGGTCGTACGTCCACGTGCCGTCGCTGAGCGCGTCGAGCGTACGGGCGTAGAAGCCGTTGTCGGGGAGCGGCAGGACGAACGTGGAGGCCCGCGTCGCGAGGCCGCGAACGATGGGCGGCACGAGCGCCCGGACGAGGGCCGAGCCCTGGAGGTCGATCCACGGCGAGTTGAGGACGAGTCCAGCCAGCGTGTGGGGGTGCCCGTCGGCCCACAGGGACCCGATGAGGCCGCCGGTGGAGTGGGCGTACAGCACGAGGCCGTCGTGGCTGCTCGAGACCTCATCGACAGCCGCGTCGATCTCGAGGTCGTACTCCCGCAGGTCCTCGATGAAGCCGGGCATCATGCCTGCGCGGAGGCTGCGTCCGTACCGCCGCAGGTCCAGGGCGTAGAAGTCGTAGCCCAGCTCGTCCCACCACGTGGCGACGTGCGTCTGGAAGAAGTAGTCGTTCCAGCCGTGGAGGTACAGGACGGCCCGGTCGTGGTGGGGCGGGTTCCGGCGCACCAGCGTCGCGACCAGCGTGTCGTCGCCGACCTCGGGGTCGATCTCCTCCGGATGGCGCCGCACCCCCACCAGCTCCATGTCGCGGGCTTCGTAGGTGGGGATGAGCTCGTCCTCGCGCCAGTCGCGCCACAGGACATGGGGAGGTGGTGGCGCCTCGACGGGCGCAGCGTCACCGGCAGGCGTGTCGGTCGCCGCGCCCTCGCTGGGGGAGGTCACGGGGACGACGGACGGCTAGCCCGAGCGGCGCAGGGGCCAGGACTCGTCGTCGTCCTCGTCGTCGTCGTCCTCGAGCTCGTCGGCGTCCTCGTCGTAGGCATCGGCGAGATCGGCGTACTGGTCGGGAATCCCGTCCGACGGACTGCGAAGCTCACGCTCCAGCGACGAGAAGTCCGTGGATACCGACCTGTACTTCAGTTCTCTGGCGACCTTCGTCTGCTTCGCCTTCGCACGGCCGCGCCCCATAGAGCCAGCCCCCTCGCCTGTGATCGCTCGCGGAGTGGCCGCGGCACATTGTTGTCAGTTCGTGGTGCCCAGATTACCGGAGCACAACCGATCCACCAACCTTGATCGACAGCGATCTTCCGCCGGTCCGCGGACCGGCAACCGTGGTACGCCGACCCCTCCGGACAGCGCGCATCAGCCCTGGTGGACGCCGTCCATCCGTACCGTGCCGTCGCCGTGGTGGATCTCCCCGCAGACCCATGACGCGATGCCGCGTGCGCTGAGGACCCGCTGGGCGGCGTCGACCGAGGCCGCAGGCAGGACGAGCGCCATGCCGACACCCATGTTGAGCGTCGCCTCGATGTCGGGCTGGGAGACGTCACCGAGCCGCTGCACGAGTCCGAAGACGGGCGCCGGGTTCCACGTCGCCCTGTCGAGGCGAGCCGTGACGGTCGCCGGCAGCACGCGCGCGAGGTTGTTCGCGAGGCCGCCGCCCGTGATGTGGCTCATCGAGTGGACCTCGGTCTCGCGGACGACGGCGAGCACGTCCGCCGCGTACACCCGCGTGGGCTCGAGGAGCTCCTCGCCCAGGGTCCGCCCGAGCTCAGGGACGTACGCGTCGAGCCTCAGCCCCGCCTGCTCCAGCAGCACGTGCCGGACCAGGGAGTACCCGTTCGAGTGGAGGCCGCTCGAGGCGAGGGCGACCACGACGTCGCCCGGCACGACACGGTCCGGCCCCAGCATCTCGTCGGCCTCGACGACCCCTGTCGTGGCCCCCGCGACGTCGTACTCGTCGGCTGCCAGGAGTCCGGGGTGCTCGGCGGTCTCCCCGCCCAGCAGGGACGCACCGGCGGCTGAGCACGCGGCGGCGATGCCCGACACGATGGCCGCGATGCGCTCGGGTACGAGGGTCCCGCACGCGATGTAGTCGGTGACGAAGAGCGGTTCGGCGCCGACGACGACGAGGTCGTCGACGAGCATGCCGACGAGGTCCCAGCCGATGGTGTCGTGCTTGTCGAGGGCCTGCGCGATGGCGACCTTGGTGCCGACGCCGTCCGTCGAGGTGGCGAGCACGGGACGCCGGTA
>DASSQF010000103.1:0-19351 GCA_035702685.1 Propionibacteriaceae bacterium | reverse complement strand
CTGCGGTACGACCGGTGGCTCATGGCGTTCCAGCGGGGCGTCGCCTCGCACCACGCCGGCCTGCTGCCGTCGCTCAAGGAGGCCGTCGAGGTCGCGTTCGCCGAGGGCCTCCTCAAGGTCGTCTTCGCGACGGAGACGCTGGCCCTGGGCATCAACATGCCTGCCCGTACAGTCGTGGTCGAGAAGCTCGTCAAGTACAACGGCGAGGCCCATGCGGACGTCACGCCCGGGGAGTACACGCAGCTCACCGGCCGTGCGGGCCGTCGGGGCATCGACGTCGAGGGCCATGCGGTCGTCTGCTGGCAGCCGGGGCTCGACCCCCGCGCCGTGGCCGGCCTCGCCTCCCGCCGCACCTACCCGTTGAGGTCGGCGTTCGCACCCACGTACAACATGGCCGTGAACCTCGTCGGCACAGTCGGCCGCGACCGGGCCCGCGCGGTGCTCGAGCAGAGCTTCGCCCAGTTCCAGTCCGACCGTGGGGTCGTCGCGGCTTCCCGCTCCATCCGGCGCACCGAGGCGGAGGCCGCGAGACTGCTCGAGCAGGCGTCGTGCGAGCTCGGGGACATCGTCGAGTACGCGAGGCTGCGCGAGACGGTGCGGTCGTTGGAGGCCGAGGCGGCGCGCGGCAGGAGGGCGGACAACCAGGCCGAGGCGCTGGGCGTCCTCGCCTCGCTGCGTCCGGGGGACATCATCTCCGTCCCCGCCGGTCGGCACCGCGGCTGGGCGGCCGTCGTGGACCCTCGGGTGGCCGGGGCGCAAGGCCCGACACCCCTCGTCATGACCGAGAATCGGCAGCTGAAGGCGCTCTCCGCCAGCGACTTCCCCACCCCTCCGGTCGTTGCCGGCAGGATCCGCGTCCCCAAGCACTTCGACGCGAAGAGCGCGGCCTCCCGACGCAACCTCGCGGCTGCGTTCCTCACCCGGCTCGGCGAGGTCGACCTGCCGGACCCGCGACGACGGGCCCGGGCGGACGACGAGGTCATGGCCGAGATCGAGTCCGTACGACAGGAGCTCCGCGCCCATCCGTGCCACCACTGTCCCGACCGTGAGGAGCACGCCCGCCTCACCGAGCAGGCGATGCGGCTCGAGCGGGACGCGAGGATGGCCAGGGAGCGGTCCCAGGAGCGCTCCAACACCATCGCGACCGCGTTCGACAGGATCTGCGCCGTGCTCTCGTCGCTGGGCTACCTCGACGAGCGGGGCGCCGCGGTGACGAACCCCGGACGCGTCCTGGCGCGCATCTACGGCGAGCTCGACCTCGTCACCGCGCAGTGCGTCGTGGACGGCGTCTTCGACCACCTGTCCGCTCCGCAGCTCGCCGCTGTCCTGTCCAGCCTCGTCTTCCGCGCCCGGCCCACCGACGGCAGGCGGCCCGTACGGATGCCGGACCGGCAGAGCGAGGCCGCGCAGGTACGGCTCCGAGCCGTCTGGCGCGACGTCGGCATGGTCGAGCGGGACCACCGGGTGGAGCGAGGACCCGAGCCGGACATCGGCTTCGCGGAGGCCGCCCACGCCTGGGCAGGAGGATCCGACCTCGCGGACGTCCTCGTGCTCTCGGGGCTTCCCGCCGGCGACGTCGTCCGCTGGGTGAGGCAGGTCATCGACCTCGCAGGCCAGGTCGCCGACGCGGCCGGTCCTGGACCTCTGCGCCTCACGTGCCGTGAGGTCGTCGCCGGCATGCGTCGCGGCGTCGTGGACGTCCTGGAGGAGTGACCGGCGCTCAGACGCCGGGAACCCGCGACCCGGTCAGCCCACCTCTACCTTCCTCAAGGTGGAGTCAACTCCACGTGAGAGCCGCATCATGAGGTGCGGTGACGTCGCCATCGTGCCTTACCGTCTGCCCCGAGAGCCGCTGGGCGCTGGTACGGAGGTGTGGAGGCATGGCCAGTCACTGGTCCGTCCCCCAGATCGTCGCCGTGTCCGTCGTCCTCGCCGTCGCCGTCCTGGAGGGCGCCGCGGCGGTCGGGGCCCTCGGGACCCAGAGCGCGCCGGGCGGAGCCTCCGCCTCCGCGCCGGCCACCTCAGTGTCGACACCTCCGACACAGGCGCCCTCGGCGACCGAGAGCGCCGCGGCCGGCGACCCCTCGGCCGCCGGCCCGAGCGGAACACAGGAGCCGACCCCGCAGTCGAGCGCGACGGCCCAGCGCCCTCGGACATCACAGCCTTCGACACCCGGCACGACCGCCACGGTGACTCCTCGACAGGACCTGGCCGCCGACGTTGCGGCGGCAGCGAACGCCGAGCGTGAGGCGGCGGGCATCAAGCCCCTCACGTACACGTCCTGCCCCGTCCCCGCCACCTGGGCCGTGCACCTCGCCACGGCCACCACGCTCACCCACAACAGCCTCACGACCGTCCTGTCCACGTGCGGCGGCAAGACGACCGCGGGGGAGAACATCGCCGTGGCGTACACCACCGTGGCCGACGTGACAGCGGGCTGGATGAACTCGCCCAACCACCAGGCCAACATCCTCAACCCGGCCTTCACGACGATCTCCGTCGGGGTGGCCCAGGCCGCTGACGGCACGTTCTACTGGGTCGAGGACTTCACCGGCTAGGAGACCCCGGTCGGGGCGACTCAGTGACTCAGTACGCCTTCGACACCGTCGACATCGTGAAGTCGGGGATGCGCAACGCGGGCATCGACGTGAAGGTGAACCAGTCGTTCCACTCCCGGCACAGCGTGGGTTCGGTCGCCGAGGCCTCGACGGCGCGTCGAAGCAGGTCCACCGGCGACTCGTTGAAGCGGAAGTTGTTCACCATCCCCACGATCTCCCCGTTCTCGATGAGGTAGACGCCGTCCCGGGTGAGGCCGGTGACGAGCAGCGACGCGATGTCGACCTCCCGGATGTACCACAGGCAGGTGAGCAGCAGGCCGCGAGTGGTGGAGCGGACCAGCTCGTCGAGGGTGGCGCTCGAGCCGGCATCGAGGACGAGGTTCTCGCTCGGGAACGCGTACTCGGCACCGGAGGCGGCTGCCCCGGCCCGCGTGTACGGAAGGGCGGCGAGGGTCCCGTCCCGGAGCCACGAGACGGTCTCGGCCGGAGCCCCGTTGTCGTACACCGAGGCGAGTCCGGGGACGGACCCTTCCACCACGGCGAACGGGGCCGCGGGAAGGACTCCCGGTCCGCTCGACAGCGTCAGCGGCAGCCCGGAGAGGCTCTCGCCCACGCGCGTCGTGCCGGGCCGGCGGCCCGCGAAGACGGTCCGGCCCTGCTCCGCGTCGCGGCCGCTCGCCGACCAGTACGTGAGGATCATGAGGTCGGCCACCGCGCTCGGCGGGAGGATCGTCTCGTAGCGGCCCGCGGGAAGCTCGATCCTGTTCTCGCACCAGCGCAGCCGCCGCGTCACCTCGGCGGCGAGCGCGTCCGCGTCGACATCGGTGAAGTCGATGGTCGACCGGCCGACCCAGGCCGACCCGATGCGGTCGGCATGCTTGGCGTTGAGCTCCACCTTGCCCCAGCGCTCCACGGCGCGCCGCCGGGCTCCGGCGCTCGTCGCCAGCCACACCGTCGACGAGTGGTGCTCTGCGTAGCCGAACATCTCCGTGCCTGCCTGGCGGGAGGCGTCGAGCGCCCTGCCCAACCCTTGCGCGAAGGCGGCGAAGACGTCGATCGAGGTCGGGATCGGGCCCTCCGCGTAGTCCGGGTCCACGACAGGCTCGGGCAGGGGCGCGCTGTCGTCGCTCGCCGGGGCGGTCGCCGCGGCGAAGCAGGCCTGCGCGACGAGGTCGACGACGTCCTGCTCCGACGCCACCGGCCCGGACACGACACCGGCGTGGCCCGTCCCCTCGACCCGCCTGATCGCGACGACGGTGGCGGAGCGGTGGTGCATCTGCCCGTTGGTCGTCAGCGTGTTGATCGCCCAGCGGAGGTTGGCCTCGGTGGTGTCGCGGACGATGACGACGCACTCGTCGGTGCTCGCCGCGGCCAGCCCGGCTTCGATCCACTGCGCGATCATGCGTGGGCCCCCTCGTCCTCGGTGTTGAGCACGTTGACGGAACGGAAGAGGGCCGCGGGCGCGCCGTGCGAGACCGGCGCCGACTGTCCGGGTTGCCCCTTCCCGCAGTCGAGCGCGCCCATCAGCCGGTACGTGCTCGGGCCGCCCACCGCCTCCATGGACCGCCAGAAGTCCGTCGTGGTGGCCTGGTAGGCGACGTCCGTCACCTGGCCGGCGATGCGGCCGTTCTCGATCGCGTAGAAGCGCTGGGCGGTGAACTGGAAGTTGTACCGCTGCATGTCGATGGACCACGACTTGTCGCCCACGACGTACAGGCCGCGCTCGACCCGGCTCACCAGGTCGTCGACGGTGACGTCCGAGCCCGCAGGCTGGAGGGAGACGTTCGGCATGCGCTGCAGGGCGATGTGGCCGGGGGAGTCGGCGAACGCGCAGCCGTTCGAGCGGCCCCGCCCCTGCTCGTACGCCATCTGCCGGTTGAGCTGGTACCCCACGTGGACGCCGTCGCGGATGATGTCGAAGGTCTGCGCCTCGACGCCCTCGTCGTCCCACCCGCAGCTCGCGAGGCCGTGCTCCACGACCCGGTCGCCGGTGACGGTCATCGCCTCGCTCCCGTACTGCAGCGTTCCGAGAGTGGCCGTGGTGGCGAAGGAGGTGCCGGCGTAGGCGGCCTCATAGCCCAGGGCCCGGTCGAGCTCGGTCGCGTGCGCGACCGACTCGTGGATCGTCAGCCAGAGGTTCGTCGGCTCCACGACCAGGTCGTACCTGCCCGGCGTCACGGAGGGTGCGGCGCGCTGCTCCGCCAGCCACTCCGGGAGCCGTGACACCTCGGCGTCGAGGTCCCAGCCCTCGCCCATCACGTACTCCCATCCCCGCCCGGCCGGGGGGTTGGTCGTCCGCATGGAGTGGTAGCCGTCCGTGGTGGCCATCACCTCGACCTGCGGCAGTACCCGGACGCGGCGCTGGACCGTACGACTCCCCGCGAGATCCGCGTAGAGCTTGTGCTCGTCGACCATGTCGAGGCTCGCCGTCACGTGGTCGACCCCTGGGCCCGACGCGCGCCGCGAGAGCTCGACCAGGCGGGCGATCCGCTCCGCGGCCTCGATGTCGAAGGGGTCCACCCGGAACGCGGAGACCCACTGGCCGACGTGGATGGGCTCCGGGGCGAGCTCGACGGGGACCGAGGTCAGGGGCCGGCTGATGCGGGCAGCGGCCACCGCCTGGTCGGCGAGCGCCGCGGCCGCAGCGGCGGTCAGCGTGATCCCGGCGGCGAAGCCCCAGGCACCGTCGTGGACGACCCGCACCCCGATCCCGAGGTCTGTCGCGTCGGTGCTGCTCTCGAGGGCCTCGTCCCGGAGCCTGTGGGCGGCTGTACGGATGCGCTCGACCCGCACGTCCGCATGGCTCGCGCCCAGCGCCCGGGCCCGGCCCAGCGCCGCGTCGGCGAGCGCGTCCAGAGGAAGGGCGCTGAAACGGGGGTCCAGTCCGGCGGGCATGGCCGCCAATCTAGCGGGGAGCAGGGACACTTCTGCCGGACGGAACGCTGGGTCCTCGTGTCGGGGGGCGGCACTAGGCTGGCACGCGTGTCAGTCGCGATCCGCGTGATCCCCTGCCTGGACGTCCACGACGGCCGGGTCGTCAAGGGTGTCAACTTCGTCGACCTGCGCGACGCGGGTGACCCGGTCGAGCTGGCCCGGCGGTACGGGCTGGAGGGAGCCGACGAGCTCACCTTCCTCGACATCTCGGCCTCCCACGAGGGCCGCGCGACGACCCGGGAGATGGTGCGGCGCACGGCAGAGACGGTGTTCATCCCGCTCACCGTCGGCGGCGGCATCGGCACTGTCGAGGACGTGGACCTGCTCCTGCGTCACGGCGCCGACAAGGTGGGCATCAACACCGGCGCCATCCGGCGCCCCGGGGTCATCGACGAGATCGCACACCGGTTCGGCAACCAGGTGCTGGTCCTGTCGGTCGATGCCCGCCGTGAGGAGGGAATGCCGTCCGGCTACGGGGTCACGACCCACGGCGGTCGTACCTCCGCGGGCCTCGACGCGCTCGCCTGGGTCAAGGAGGCCGTCGACCGAGGCGTGGGGGAGATCCTGCTCAACTCCATGGACGCCGACGGTACGACCGCCGGGTTCGACCTCGAGATGATCAGGGCCGTACGCGCGGTCGCCGACGTCCCCCTCATCGCCTCCGGCGGTGCCGGAACCGCACAGCACTTCGTCGACGCGGTCGCCGCCGGCGCCGACGCCGTCCTCGCGGCCTCGGTGTTCCACTACGGGACCCTGTCGATCGCGCAGGTGAAGGAGGCGCTGCGAGCGGCCGGCCACCCGGTACGGACGCTGCAGGCCACGACCACAGGAGGAGCCGGACGATGAGGGCCTGGGTGCCGTACACGTCGGTCGAGGAGGCGTACGCCCGCGTCGGCCGTCACGAGGGGGTCGAGCTCACGATGCTGGACGACCCTCGGGGGCTGGAGGCGACGGCCAACGAGGTCGAGCTCGTGGCCCTGCCCAACTTCACGGCGATCCAGGTGTGGGGTGAGCTGGAGCGGCTCGACAAGCCCGCCCTGCGGGTGGTGCAGCTCGGGTCCGCCGGGTACGAGCACATGCTGGGCCTGGTTCGCGAGGGCGTGTCCATCGCCAACGCGGCGGGGGTCCATGACGCCGGTACCGCTGAGCTCGCCGTCGCGCTGGCGCTCGCGAACCTGCGCGGCCTCGACACCTTCGCGCGGCAGCAGCAGACGCACACGTGGAGCCCCTCCTTCGGCACCTCCCTCGCCGACAAGCGGATCCTCATCTTCGGCTACGGCCACATCGGCGCGGCCGTGGAGCGTCGCGTCGCCGGCTTCGACCCCGCGGACGTCGTACGTGTCGCCCGCTCCGCGCGGACGGAGCCGGCACCCGTCCACGCAGCCGGCGACCTGCCCGACCTGCTGCCGGAGGCCGACGTCGTCTTCATCACCGCGCCCGCGACCCACGACACCGTCGGCGCCTTCAACGCGCGGACGCTGTCGCTGCTCCACGACGGCGCCCTCGTCGTCAACGTGGGGCGCGGCAAGATCATGGACACGGACGCCGTCATCGCCGAGGCCGGGCGCCTCCGGTTCGCGCTCGACGTCGTCGAGCCGGAGCCCCTCCCGTCGGACAGCCCGCTCTGGGACGCCCCCGGGGTCACCATCGCTCCGCATGTCGGCGGCGCGAACGACTCCGCACCTGTGCGCTACGACCGGCTCATCGCGCGTCAGCTCGCGCACCTCGCCGCAGGGGAGCGATTCGACAACATCGTCTGGGGGCCCCTGTCATGAACGAGGACTGCCTGTTCTGCGGCATCATCGAGGGGTCCGTCCCGTCCCGGCAGATCCATGCCGACGACTCCGCTGTCGCGTTCCTCGACATCCAGCCCTGGCACCGCGGGCACACGCTCGTCGTCCCGCGCCGGCATGTCGTCAGCATCGTGGACGACCCGTTCATGTGGAACGACGTGCAGGCGGCGGTCCAGTCGGTCGTCCCGCTGCTCGTGGACCGCCTGGGCGCGTCAGGGCTCAACGTCCTCCTGAGCGCCGGGGCGGTGGCGGGCCAGGAGGTCATGCACGCGCACGTCCACCTCGTGCCCAGGTACCACCACGCCTCGGGGCTCGACAACCTGCTGGGCCGCGACAGCGCCGACCTGGACGCCGTCTGGGCGCAGCTCACCTCATGAACGCGGTCCTCGATCGAGTACGGGCCGGGCTTCCGAGAACCGCGGCGGAGTGGGTGCCGGCCCTCGTCGTCTCCTTCGCGCTGCTGCCCCTGGTCATCGTCAACGGCCACCTCTGGCCGTACGACCCGAACACCGTCGACCTCAAGGTCTACCGGCTCGCCGTGGAGGACATGGTGAACGGCCGCGACATCTACCTGACGAGCACGCCGGGCGACAACCTCAAGTTCATCTACCCGCCGATCGCCGCCGTCCTCATGACGCCGCTCCTCATCGGGCCGCTCCTGCTGTGGCAGGTGCTGTGGACGGTCGTCGGCACAGGAGCGCTGCTGAGCGTCCTGCGGCGCATCCGCGTGCCACGAGGAATCCTCCTCGGGGTCGTGGCAGCCGCCCTGGTCCTGGCGATGGAGCCGATCCGTACCACGATGGGCTACGGCCAGGTCAACACGATGCTCATGGCGCTCGTCGTCGCGGACCTCCTCCCGGACGAGCCCGACCATGTTCGGCGCGTCCCGAGGGGCGCCCTCATCGGACTGGCCGCCGCCATCAAGCTCACCCCGCTGCTGTTCGTCGTGCTCGCGTTCCTCATCTGGAAACGCCGCGTCGCCGTCATGGCGATGGTGTCGTTCCTCTTCTTCACGGCTGTCGCGTGGATCCTCTTGCCCAAGGAGTCGCTGGAGTACTGGCGCGGCCTGGGCAAGGGTGAGGTCAACACGGCGGGACCGGTGTACGTGGGCAACCAGGGCATCTCCGGGGCCATGACGCGCTGGTTCGCCGAGGACCGGAAGACGGTCGTCGCCGCTCTGGCGATCGGCTTCCTCGTGGCGCTCATCGCGACGGCGGTCGCGGCATGGTGGTGGCGGCGGGGGGAGAAGGTCTTCGCGGTGGGGCTCGTGGGCCTCGCCACCTGTCTCGCCTCGCCCCTGTCGTGGACGCACCACCACGTGTGGGCCGTGATCCTGCTCGTGGCTGTCGCCGGTGCGACCACCCTGCCCGCCTGGGCGGTCTGGACCAGCAGGGCGTGGGCGATCTGGATCGCGCTGTGCCTTCCGCTGGCCATCCTGCCTTATGGCGGGCACGTCGAACTGTCGTACACGGCCGGCCAGAAGCTCGTCGGAAACCTCGGTCCGACGATCGGGACGATCCTCATCCTGACCCTCGCCGTGCATGCGTTCGTGACGTGGCGCCGTGAGCGGATCACCGGTCCCGCGGGCGGACTGAAAATCCCTGTCACTGTTGACTGAAACGGCAACTGTCGACCCTTCAACCACCCCCGCGTGAAAGTGCTTGAAAAGGGTTTGGTGTACTTCATGCGACAACTAATTGCCGGGAGCCTCCCCGGCACAAAAGAAGGGTCCGCAATGAAGACTGTCGTGTACCGGGTGCTCTCACAGGTGTTCGGTGTAGTTCTGCTGATCGTGGGCGTCGGCGCTCTCGCCGGCGGGCTTTACGCTCACGGCTACGTGAGCGACCAGCTGTCCCAGGAGAAGATCTCGATGCCGGCGGAGGCGGGCTTCAAGACCCTGCCCCAGGCCTCGCAGGACGCTCTCAAGCCGTACGCCGGTCAGCCCATGACCACGGGTGACGAGGCCCAGGCGTACGCCAACCACTACATCTGGGAGCACATGAACGCTGCCTGCGCCGCCGTCAAGGACGCCAACGGCAACGCTGTTCCCGCGATCCCGGCTGACAAGTGCACCTACTCCGGTGTCGGTGGCGTCGTGAGCGCCACGACCGACGCCGCTCAGAAGGCCGCGTACTCCGCCGTCCGCAACACCCTGTTCCAGGGCGAGGCCCTCCGCACCAGCCTCCTGACCGCCTACGCCTTCTGGCTGGTCGGCACCATCGCGATCTGGGTCGCCGTGGCCGCGTTCGTCATCGGCGCCGCGCTCCTCGCGCTCTCCTTCACGGTGTTCAAGAACAAGGCTGCGGCCACCACCGCCGCCGGGGCTCAGCAGACCGTCTCGGTGAGCTGAACCACACGCACCACCCTGACGGGGACGGCCTTCGGGCCGTCCCCGTCCGCATTCCGAGAACCCGCGTCCACGCGTTGACGTCACCCGGAGTCCGACGGCATAGTGGGCGACGTGCGGATCGTCCTCGTACTCTGACAGCGTGTCGTGGCCCCAGGGGCCGTCGACACGCACCCTCGTCTGCCGAACGGCAGCGGGGGTTTTTTCATGACAGCCGCACGCAGACCTACTCACCGAGGAGCGAGATGACACACACAGTGCTCTCCGACAGCAAGCAGACCATGACGGGCGCCCAGGCTCTCGTCGCATCCCTCGAGGCTGTCGGCGTAGAGGTCATCTTCGGCATCCCCGGCGGCGCGATCCTTCCTGCGTACGACCCGCTGTTCGACTCGAAGGTGCGTCACATCCTCGTCCGGCACGAGCAGGGAGCCGCGCACGCGGCCGAGGGCTACGCCGTCGCGACCGGCAAGGTCGGCGTCTGCATGGCGACCTCCGGTCCGGGCGCCACGAACCTCGTCACCGGGCTCGCCGACGCGTACATGGACTCCGTGCCGATCGTGGCGATCACCGGGCAGGTGAACTCCGCGTCCATCGGGACGGATGCGTTCCAGGAGGCGGACATCCGGGGGATCACGTTCCCCATCACGAAGCACAACTTCCTCGTGACGAACCCGTCCGAGATCCCCTCGGCCATCGCGGCCGCGTTCGAGATCGCCGGGACGGGCAGGCCGGGGCCGGTCCTCGTCGACATCAGCAAGGACGCGCTCTCCGCGAGGACCGAGTTCGAGTGGACGGGCGAGGTGGACCTTCCCGGGTACCGGCCCACGGTCCGCCCGCACACGCGGCAGGTGCAGCAGGCCGCCAAGATGATCGCGGAGGCCACTCGCCCCGTGCTCGTCATCGGGGGCGGCGTGAGCAAGGCCGACGGCGGGGAGGAGCTCGCGAAGCTCGTCGAGCAGACCGGTATCCCCGTCGTGACGACGCTCATGGCGCGCGGGATGTTCCCCGACGCGCATCCCCTGAACATGGGCATGCCCGGCATGCACGGCACGGTGGCGGCGGTCGGCGCGCTGCAGCGCTGCGACCTCTTCATCGCGATCGGGATGCGGTTCGACGACCGTGTCACCGGACAGCTCTCCACGTTCGCGCCCGAGGCGAAGGTCATCCACTGCGACATCGACCCCGCCGAGATCGGCAAGAACCGCGAGGCCGACCTGCCGATCGTCGGCGACGCCAAGCTCATGATGGCGCACCTGGCCCACGAGCTCGAGGGCGTGACGCTCAAGGACCTGGGTCCGTGGACCTCGTACCTCGCGAGCCTCAAGGAGCGCTACCCGACTGACCCCGGCGACCCGACCGACGACTACCTGCAGCCGCAGGAGGTCATCAAGCGGATCGGCGAGCTGAGCGGACCCGACACGATCTTCGCGACCGGCGTCGGCCAGCACCAGATGTGGGCGGCGCACTTCCTGCCCCACCAGAAGCCGCACACGTGGCTCACGTCGGGCGGCGCGGGAACTATGGGCTACTGCGTGCCGGCGGCCATGGGCGCCAAGGTCGGCAAGCCGGACGCGGTCGTGTGGGGCATCGACGGTGACGGCTGCTTCCAGATGACGAACCAGGAGCTCGTCACGTGCGCGCTCAACGACATCCCGGTGAAGATCGCGATCATCAACAACGAGTCGCTCGGCATGGTGCGGCAGTGGCAGACGCTGTTCTACAACGGCCGCCACTCGAACACCGACCTGCACTCGTGGCGCATCCCCGACTTCGTCAAGCTCGCCGAGGCGATGGGCTGTGTCGGCCTGCGCGCCGAGACGCCGGCCGAGGTCGACATGGTGATCAAGCAGGCGCTGGAGATCAACGACAAGCCGGTCGTCATCGACTTCGTCGTCCACAAGGACGCGATGGTGTGGCCGATGGTGGCTGCCGGTACGTCGAACAGCGACATCAAGATCGCGAAGGACCTCGCTCCGGCGTGGGACGAGGAGGAGCTGTGAGCGCGTTCCACACGCTGTCGGTGCTGGTGCAGAACCAGCCCGGCGTCCTGGCCAGGATCTCGGGCCTGTTCGCCCGTCGTGGCTTCAACATCGAGTCGCTCGCGGTCGGTCCGACAGAGAACCACGAGCTCAGCCGCGTCACCCTGGTCATCGAGGTGGAGAACGACGCGGTCCTCGAGCAGATCACCAAGCAGCTCAACAAGCTGGTCGAGGTGATCCGGATCCTCGAGTTCGACCACGGTGAGGCGGTGCGGCGCGAGCTCATCCTGATCAAGGTGCGCGCCGACGGGCGCAACCGCAGCCAGGTGCTCGAGATCGCCGAGATGTTCCGCGGCCGCGTCGTCGACGTCGCCCCGGACACGGTCGTCGTCGAGGCGACCGGCGGCTACGGCAAGATCCAGGCCCTCCTGGCCCTGCTGGAGCCGTACGGTATCCGTGAGCTGGTCCAGTCGGGCTCTGTGGCTCTCGGTCGTGGCTCCCGGGCCATCACCGACCGCAGCCGCTACGACAAGACCCCCAAGTCCGAGCGCGTCTGACGCGTACGTCACACACAGAAAGAGCTTCACATGGCAGCAACGATGTTCTATGACGACGACGCCGATCTCTCGATCATCCAGAACCGGTCCGTCGCCGTCATCGGGTACGGGTCGCAGGGCCACGCCCACGCCCTGAACCTCCGCGACTCCGGTGTCGACGTGCGCGTCGGCCTCAAGGAGGGCTCGCCCTCGCGCGAGAAGGCCGAGGCTGAGGGCCTGCGCGTCCTCTCCGTCGCCGAGGCGGTGGAGGAGGCGGACCTCGTCATGATCCTCGCCCCCGACCAGCACCAGCGGAAGCTCTACGCCGAGGAGATCGCCCCCCACCTCGTCGCCGGCGACGCGCTCTTCTTCGCCCACGGCTTCAACATCCGCTTCGGCTACATCACGCCGCCGGAGGGTGTCGACGTGTGCATGGTCGCGCCGAAGGGCCCGGGCCACCTCGTCCGCCGTGAGTACGCTGCCGGCCGCGGCGTCCCCGTGATCGTCGCCGTCGAGAAGGACGCCTCCGGCAACGCGTGGCCCCTCGCCCTCTCGTACGCCAAGGCCATCGGCGGCCTGCGTGCGGGCGGCATCAAGACGACGTTCACCGAGGAGACCGAGACGGACCTCTTCGGCGAGCAGGCCGTGCTCTGCGGCGGCGCGTCCGCGCTTGTCGAGGCGGGGTTCGAGACGCTCGTCGAGGCCGGGTACCAGCCCGAGGTCGCGTACTTCGAGTGCCTCCACGAGCTCAAGCTCATCGTCGACCTCATGTACGAGGGCGGCATCGCCAAGCAGCGCTGGTCGGTCTCGGACACCGCCGAGTTCGGCGACTACGTCTCCGGTCCGCGCGTCATCGACTCCGCGGTGAAGGCGCACATGAAGGACGTCCTCTCCGACATCCAGAGCGGTGCGTTCGCGAAGCGCTTCATCGACGACCAGGACGCGGGCGCGCCGGAGTTCAAGGCGTTCCGCGCCGCGGCGGAGAAGCACCCGATCGAGGCGACCGGCCGCGAGCTGCGCAAGCTCATGAGCTGGGTCAAGACGAGCGACACCGACTACACCGAGGGCACGGCCGCTCGCTGAGCGCTGACGCCCGAGACGAGGCGCCCGGTCCCCGCGTGGGGGCCGGGCGTTTCCCGTGGTGAGGCTCTCGTTCACTCCCGCGATCGAGCGGTTATGGGCGTGCCGGCGCGACGACTCCGGGCCGACTCCCGCGTCAGCATGGTTATGAGGCTCCAGAACGGGCTCAGAGCCACCGGATCACGGGAGTCGGCGATCCGGCGGACGGAACACCCCGCCATAGCCACCGGAGCACGGGAGTCAGCAGACGCGGCATCTGCCCTCGCGATGAGGCAAGCGGGGAAGAGCGAAGTTCAGTCCTGGGCGTTGAGCATGAAGTTCGCGGCGTAGGTCAGGTACGAGCGCAGCTCCGTGTTCTCCGGCTCAGTCAGGGCGACCTCGTCGCACGCCGCCATCATGTGGGTCAGCCACCGGTCACGCTGCGTCGGTGTCACAGCGAACGGAGCGTGGCGCTGCCGGAGCCGCGGGTGGCCGCGGCGCTCCGAGTACGTGTTCGGCCCCCCGAAGTACTGCTCGAGGAACATCCGCAGCCGCTCCTCGGCCGGGCCGAGGTCCTCCTCCGGGTACAGCGCACGCAGCGGCTCGTCCCCGGCCACCCCGCGGTAGAACGCCGCCACGAGCCGCACGAACGTGTCGTGACCGCCCATCCGCTCGTACGCGGTCGTCGACTCGGGTCCCGGCTCGCGCCCGGACGAGGGACGCAGGGGGATCGTCACCCCAGCGCCGCCACGATCGCGTCGCCGACCTCGCTGGTCGACCTCTTGGCGGCTCCCGTCGCCGCGATGTCCGCCTCGACCGCCGTCTGGATCGCCTCGGCCTCGTCGGATCGGCCGAGGTGCTCGAGCATCATCGCGACGGACAGGATCGCGGCGCGCGGGTCGGCGATCCCCTTCCCGGCGATGTCGGGTGCCGACCCGTGGACGGGCTCGAACATCGACGGGTACGTACCCTCGACATTGATGTTGGCGCTCGCCGCGAGCCCGATGCCGCCGGTGATCGCGGCGGCCTCGTCGGTGAGGATGTCGCCGAAGAGGTTGTCGGTGACGATGACGTCGAACCGGTCCGGGTTCGTACAGAGCGCGATGGTCGCCGCGTCCACGTGGAGGTAGTCGGTCGCCACGGTCGGGAACTCCGTCGCGACGGCCTGGAAGACCCGGTTCCACAGCCCGCCCGCGTTGACCAGCACGTTGTGCTTGTGGACGAGCGTCAGCTTCTGCCGACGTCCCGCCGCACGGGTGAACGCGTCCCGTACCACGCGCTCCACGCCCATGGCCGTGTTGACGCTGACCTCGGTCGCGATCTCGTGCACCGTGCCCTGACGCACGACGCCGCCGTTCCCGCAGTACAGGCCCTCCGTGCCCTCGCGCACCACGACGAAGTCGATCGTCTTGCCCTCGACGATGCTCGGCGCCAGGGGAGTGGGCACGCCCGGGTAGAGCTTCGACGGCCTCAGGTTCACGGCGTGGTCGAACGCGAACCGCAGCTTGAGGAGGAGCCCGCGCTCGAGAAGACCCGAGGGTACGGCCTTCGATCCCGGTGCAGCGCCGACCGCACCGAGCAGGATCGCGTCCGCCTGGGCCAGCCGGGCGAGGTCGTCATCGGTCAGCACCTCGCCCGTACGCTGCCAGCGCTCCGCGCCCAGGTCGTACGTGTCGAAGCTGAACGCCCCGGGCGCCACCGCCTTGAGCACCTTGAGCCCTTCGGCGACCACCTCCGGGCCGATGCCGTCGCCACCCACCACCGCGATCGTCTGTGTCGTCACGAGCGGCGAGCCTACCGAGTGGGTCACCGCGGACGACCCGCCATCTCAGGACGCGTCGACCCTGGTAGTTTCCGACCCATGACCCTCGCATTCCCCCTCGTCGCCCATCCCTCGCCGGCCCTCGGTGCGGTCATCGAGGAGAGGCTCGCCGACCCGGGGTTCGGCCGGTACTTCACCGACCACATGGCCGTGGCGACCTGGCGCGAGGGCAGGGGCTGGGGCGAGGACTCCACCTGCCCGTACGCGCCGTTCGCGATGGACCCCGCCGGCGCCGTGCTGCACTATGCGCAGGAGGTCTTCGAGGGACTCAAGGCGTACCGGCACGCCGACGGCTCGGTGTGGCTGTTCCGTCCCGAGATGAACGCTCGCCGCCTCATCCGCAGCGCCGAGCGCCTAGGGCTGCCGACCCTCCCCGAGGAGGACTTCCTGACCTCGGTCAGGAACCTCGTGACCGCCGACGCGCGCTGGGTGCCGAACGGCGACGGGGAGGACAGCCTGTACCTGCGGCCGTTCATGTTCGCCGACGAGAGCTTCCTCGGCGTGCGAGCGGCGCAGACGGTGAAGTACGCCGTCATCGCCAGTCCTGTCGGCCCCTACTTCCCGAGCGGCGTGAAGCCGGTCGACATCTGGATCACCACGACGTACAGCCGAGCCGGTACGGGCGGGACCGGCGCCGCGAAGTGCGGCGGCAACTACGCGTCGAGCCTCGTCGCGCAGAAGGAGGCGTACGAGCACGGCTGCAGCCAGGTCCTGTTCACGGACGCCGCCACTCACTCCTGGCTCGAGGAGCTGGGCGGCATGAACATCTTCCTCGTCACCGACGACGGCAAGCTCCTCACGCCGCCGACCTCGGGCACGATCCTCGACGGCATCACCCGCGACTCCATCCTCACGCTGGCGCCGGAGCTCGGCCTCGGCGCGGAGGTCCGCCCGGTCGCGCTCGGGGAGCTCGTCGACGGCGTCGCCTCCGGACGGATCGTCGAGGCGTTCGCGTGCGGTACGGCTGCGGTCGTCACGCCGATCGGCCGCTTCCACAGCGAGGACGCGGACCCGCTGTTCGTGACGCAGCAGCAGGGGACCGCCACGATGGCCATCCGGAACCGGCTCCTCGACATCCAGTACGGCCGCGGCGACGACCCGTACGGCTGGGGCCAGCGCGTCTGCTGAGCTCCTGTGGAGCGCGGGGTGGCCCGCGGCAAGCCGCAGCCGAGAATCCTGGAGCGCCATTCGTGAGGTGAGACGTCGTCTCACGGAACGGGAGCGCCGCCGCCACGCCCGGCGGGGGAGACACAATCGGGCCACCAACGCAGCGAGGCGCATCCGTCGCCACGCCGCGCCCCCGAGCGGAAACGAAGGTTGAGATGAGCCCGGTGCACACCATCCCCGAGAACTTCCAGGTCTTCGACACGACCCTGCGCGACGGGGCCCAGCAGGAGGGGCTCCGCCTCTCCGTGTCCGACAAGCTCCGCATCGCCACGCTCCTCGACGAGCTCGGCGTGACGTTCATCGAGGGCGGCTGGCCCGGCGCCAACCCCACCGACACGGCGTTCTTCGCCGAGGCGGCGAAGAGCCTCACGCTCCACAACTCGACGCTCGTCGCGTTCGGCATGACGACGCGCGTGGGCATGAAGGCGTGCGAGGACCCGCTCGTACAGGCCCTCGTCGACGCCCAGACGCCCGTGATCTGCATCGTCGCGAAGTCGCACGACCGGCACGTCACGGACGCGCTGCGCACCACGCTGGACGAGAACCTGCGCATGGTGAGCGACACGATCACGTACCTCAAGTCGCAGGGCAAGCGCGTCTTCGTCGACTGCGAGCACTTCTTCGACGGCTACCTCAGCAACCCGGAGTACGCGCTCGACGTCGTCCGTACCGCCGCGGAGGCCGGCGCCGAGGTCGTCATCCTCTGCGACACCAACGGCGGCATGCTGCCGAGCTGGATGGGCGAGGTCGTCAGCGCCGCGTCCGCGATCGGCGTGGACCTGGGCATCCACTGCCACAACGACACGGGCTGTGCGGTCGCCAACACGATCGCCGCGGTCGAGGCCGGCGCCATGCACGTCCAGGGCACCATCAACGGCTACGGCGAGCGGACGGGCAACGCGGACCTCGTCACCGTCATCGGCAACCTCCAGATCAAGTTCGGCTGGCCGCTCGTCGCGCCGGAGGCGCTGAAGGAGCTGACGCGGATCTCCCACGCCATCGCGGAGATCGCGAACCAGTCGCCGCAGGCCCGCCAGCCGTACACGGGCACCTCCGCGTTCGCCCACAAGGCAGGCCTCCACGCGTCGGCGATCAAGGTCGACGAGATGCTCTACCAGCACGCGGACCCGGCCGTCGTCGGCAACAACATGCGCATGCTCATCTCGGACATGGCGGGCCGGGCGAACATCCAGATCAAGGGGGAGCAGCTCGGTCACGACCTGTCCGACAGGGACACCGCGGCCCGGGTCACGGACAAGATCAAGGACCGGGAGGCGCAGGGCTACTCGTACGAGGCCGCCGATGCCTCCTTCGACCTGCTGCTGCGGGAGGAGCTCGGCCAGCTCGAGCCACCGTTCCACGTCGAGCAGTGGCGCGTCTTCTGCGACCAGAGCGACCTCAGCGAGGCCATCCTGCGCGTCTCGACGAACGGCGAGCCGTCGAGGCTCTTCGCCGGCGACGGGAACGGCCCGGTCAACGCGCTCGACATGGCGCTGCGCACGGCGCTGGAGCCCGCCTTCCCGGTTGCGTCGCGCTTCGAGCTCGTCGACTACCGCGTACGCATCCTCGACACGGGCCACGGCACGGACGCCATCGTCCGGGTGCTCATCGACACGCGCATGGACGGGCGGAGCTGGACGACGGTCGGCGTCGGCAGCAACGTGATCGAGGCGTCGTACGAGGCGCTGGCCGACGCCTACCTGTACGGCATCGCGGTCCTGTTCGCGCCCGTCGGCTGAGGCGTTCGGCGGTACCCTCGGCTCATGGTCGAGGGTCCGCAGCAGTGGCCACTGCTCCCGCATCACGGCGGCGAGAACCCTCCCGTGCCGCCGAGCAGGTTCCAGGCACCCGGGTACGGGCCTGACGACCCGCTCCGCCTCACCGCCACCTGGTCGAACGAGGTACGTCGAGGGCGGTGGCTGGTTCCGCCGTACGTGACGGTGTCGCCCAACATGAGCAACATCGTGCTGGACCTGCGCGACGCGGTCCCGGAGGCGGCGACGATCCATCTCTCCGTGCACGGCGTCGCGGGGAACGTCGTGCTCATCGTGCCCGAGGGATGGGGTGTCGACACGGACCGGCTCGGGAAGGGGATCGGGTCCGTACGGAACCGCATCGGGCCCCTCGCCGTACAGGGCTTCCCGCGCCTGGTCGTGACCGGCACGGTCGGCATCGGGACGTTCGTCGCGCGCCACGAGCGGTTCTTCGAGCGCTGGGGCCGCGGACGACGCGCGCCCGGGCAGGGGCCACGCGAGCTGCTGCGCTGAGGGCGGCTCCGCCGATCGCCTAGGCTGCGGTCTGCACGCCCTCGTGAAGGAGTTCCCCCTCATGCGCATCGCTCGGTACGCCATCGGCGACCAGATCCAGTTCGGCACCGTGGAGCTCGCGGTGGACGGAGGTGGCCACCCCGACACCGTCGCGACGCTCTCGTCGGACCCGCTCGCAGGACCGGTCAACTACACGGGGGAGCGCCACTCGCTCGAGGAGGTACGGCTCCTCGCGCCCGTCATCCCACGCTCGAAGGTGCTCGGCATCGGCCGGAACTACGCTGCTCACGCCGCTGAGCTCGGCAACGAGGTGCCCGACGAGCCGCTGGTCTTCCTCAAGCCGAACACCTCGGTGATCGGTCCGGGCGAGGCGATCGTGCGTCCGTCGACGACGAGCAACCTCCACTACGAGGGCGAGCTCGCGGTCGTCATCGGCCGGATCTGCCGCGACGTGCCGAAGGAGCGCGTCGCCGAGGTGATCTTCGGCTACACCGTCGCCAACGACGTCACCGCCCGCGACCTGCAGAACACCGACGGGCAGTGGACCCGAGCGAAGGGCTACGACACGTTCTGCCCGCTCGGTCCGTGGATCGTCACGCACCTCAGCCTGGAGGAGGCCGGAAGCCTGGGGATCCGCACGAGGCTCGAGGGCGAGGTCGTGCAGGACGCGACGACCAAGCTGCTCGTACGGGACCTGGCCACGCTCGTCTCGTACGTCTCCTCCTTCATGACCCTGCTGCCGGGCGACGTCATCCTCACGGGTACGCCGGCGGGGGTCGGCCCGATGACGCCGGGCCAGCACGTCGAGGTGGAGATCGACGAGATCGGCACGCTGGACAACGTCGTCGTGGAGGACGCCGGTGCCGACGGCTGACGACCGCTGGACGCT
>DASSQF010000102.1:0-2781 GCA_035702685.1 Propionibacteriaceae bacterium | reverse complement strand
AGCTCCTCGGACGTGCCAGCCCGAAGGCGGTACGTCCCCGGCGGGATGCCCGCAATCGTGAAGGACCCGTCATCCCGGGCCTGGACGCTGGGTATCGAGGCGCCCATACCGACGAGTCCCACGGGGGCTCCGGACGCGGGAGCCCCTCGCTGTGTGATGACACCGGACACCGTGGAAGTGCGCTGGACAGTGACGTCGCGTCCGCTCAGCACAGCACCTTCGGCAACCTTGACGAAGGAGGCCAACGAGCGGCTGACCGCGCCCCCCAGGTAGGCGACGAGGTCCTCGGATCCCACGCGAGCCGTGGCGCTCAGGACGTAATAGCCGGCCTCCAGGTCTGTGATCCGGTACGCACCGTCGCTGTCGGTCCGAGCGGCCGCCGCCAGCGTTCCCGTTGCTCCGTACACCCGGATGTCAGCACCGACCAGAGGACTCCCCCCCAGATCGAACACCACCGTGCCGCTGATCGTGGCCGAGCGTTGCAGGACGATCGTCCCCAAGGAGGTGGGCGTCGGCGCGGTGACCAAGGTCTTGGGGACGTAACCGGGAGCCGTGACGCGGAACAACTGGTTGTAGGACGGCAGGTCGTACAGGGACACTGCCCCATCCGGACCGGACGTCGCCGAGACCAGGCGGTTCCAGTCCGAGACAGTGGCGCCGGCTATCGGCTTTCCACTCGTGTCTGTGATCGTTCCCGCTATGGGGACGGCGGGTTGCTCGCTTGCCACAGGCGCGAACTCGAGGTTGAGCGTCTGTCCATAGCTGACGGTGAAGTACGTCGTCAGCGGGACATAGCCGACCGCGTAAACCGTCGCCGCGGAAGGAGGCGCGACGTCGGGGAAGCTGAAGCTCCCGTCAGGTCGGGTAACCGCCTGCTCACCCGAGTTCAGGACGACAATGGCCGCCTCGCCGGGTGGCAGGTGGACCACCCCCGAAATGGTGCAACCGGGTATGAGGTTCATGGACCCGTCGTAGACATCACCCGCGACGAGGTAGATGGGGAAAGTGTCCCGTGTGCCGGCCGCCAGCCACATGGGCGCGAGACCTTCATGGCTCACACGGACCTGGTAGCTGCCCTCGACCAGACCGGCGATCTCGTAGTGTCCCTGGGCATCGGTCAGGGCGGTGAACGTGAGCCCTGACGTCGTGTTGGCTGTGATCGTTGCTGCTGTCAGCGGCTTGAAGGACGCGTCGACGATCGTTCCCGCTATCCGTGGACGCCGCCTGAGAGCGTCAGACAGGCTCTTCGCCTCTCCTGCTGCGATCTCAATCGTGCTCGCGGTGTCCCGGCCCGCCTGGCCCGGGTACCAACGATCCAGGAATGCGGTGCCCGTCCCGTCGAACTGCACCTTGTACGTACCGGGGGCGACGTGGTCGATGGACCATGAGCCGTCCGGGCCGGTCGTCGCGGCGAACTCGGGGTTGGGATCGGTGGTCGCCGCATCGAAGAGCTTCACGACGACCCCGGCGATCCCGGTAGTGGTCCCCTTCTCGGTGACGATGCCCGACGCGGAGGCGTACTTCTCGAGCGTGAATCCCTGGTTGGCGAGGATCTGTCCAGCGGTCAGGGTGAGCGTCGGGGTCGACGACGGCACGTACCCGGCAAGCGTGGCCGTGAGCACGTGGTCACCGGGCGGGACGGACAGCGAGTACGTACCGGCGACCGCCGTCGTCGTCGACCGTCCCGATGCGGAGTCCGACACCGTCACGTCCGCGAGCGGCTGCTTGGTCAGGGAGTCGACGACAGTCCCCGAGACGACGGCATCGGCGACTGCGTGTGCGGGCGGCGCCGCGACGACGACCAGCCCCAGAGCGACGATGGAGAGTGCGATGACGTGGCACGCCGCGGCGCGCCATCCGTAGCTAGCGTGCCTCACGACGAGTCCTTCACCTGTGACCGCGACGTGGGGGTGCGGCCGAATCCGCTGCGATGCTAGCGATCCGCTGTGCGCCGTACCGGCGATCTGGCAAAGACCTCAGCCCGGACCGCACGGGTCCCTTTCCCGTGGTCTCGACGCGGCCCTTGCCGAGGTGCGGACAATGTCTGCAGCGCCATGCAAGGCGCACACTGCGAGACGGGACCCACCATGAGCGGCGCCGGCACACCCGAGGACCCTTGGGTCCTCCAGACCCCTCCGCGGAGCAGCGAGTACCAGATGTGGTTCGACACGATCGGTGACCGCGAGGTCATCACCTGCAAGGTCGGCACGACCGTTCTCCAGTACGACCGCCGCTGCATCGATGACCTCCAGGCGATGTTGGAGGCGGCAGGCGACTGGGTCGAGCTCGGCTCGGCCGACGAGCAGAAGGACGCGAAACCGGGAACGGTCGAAGCGTGGGGGCGCTCGGCCGACAACCCGATCGGGGGGTGGTACGGACTGAAGAAGGGGCTACGCGGCCGTTTCGGCATGTACATCCCGCCGCTCATGGAGGAGCTGGGACGTGCCGAGCTCGAGCACAACCCCCGGAACAACCGGATGCGGGCGATCTGAGGGGGGCTCAGCGTCTCGCGAGCACGATTCCGCTCGCGAGAGTCCGCAGGTCATGCGCCGGTTCAGCTCTCCTGGGCGACGATGGTGCGCAGGTACGTGCCGTAGCCGGACTTGCCGAGCGCGTCGGCCTGGGCGAGGAGCTGCTCGGTGTCGATGAACCCGTTGCGCCAGGCGATCTCCTCGGGGGAGCCGACGAGCAGGCCCGTGCGCTTCTGCATCGTGCGGACGAACTCGCCCGCCTCCGACAGTGAGTCGAACGTACCGGTGTCCAGCCACGCCGTGCCGCGCG
>DASSQF010000101.1:0-8878 GCA_035702685.1 Propionibacteriaceae bacterium | reverse complement strand
AGCTCCCTACTCAGGCTCAGGATCGTCGAGTACGACTCCGCGCAGCGCGGCATCAGTGACCGCGCGCACGCGGAGCCGGCTCCAGCCCGAGGTCGTCGCCTGGGTGGCGACCCCGACCTCCCCGGAGTGGACCGAGACAGTGGGTTCGACGGTCGAGCTCGGCACCTGGTAGTCGATCCAGCCGCCGGCCGGCACGTGCGCCACGGCATCCATGGGGTCCGACATGCCTGTTCCCTGGTCGTAGTCGAACGCATCGGGCCAGCTGATGGTGACGCCCGGGGAGTGGTCGACGTAGGCGCCGACAGGCAGCCGCACCGTACGACGCATGAGCGCATCCAACAGCTCCTGGTTCGCCGCACGAGGATTGCTCGGTACGGATTCGAGGAGCTCCCAGAGCGCGGCCGCCGCCCGTGCCTTCCATGCCGGGGTCACCTGCTCGCCCTGGTACTCCGTGAGGACCTCCCAGTCGCGCGGAGCCGGGATCGAGAAGACACCGGCCGGGTTCTGGACCTTCTTGTGCGGCCAGAAGCACCAGGAGATCCCGGCCCGCTCGTACAGCGCCGTCGCGCTCGCGAGCCAGTCCAGCGTGTTCTCCCCGGTCTCCCCCATGTACAGCGGCATCCCCAGCCGGCTGGCCGCGGCGAGGTGGTCCGTCAGGCTCGCGTCGTCGGGCCGCGACCAGTACTTGTGGAACTGCAGCGCCGAGTTCGGGTCGAGCGGCGCCGTGAAGTCGGCGAAGTCGGTGGCCCACCGCGTGCCCTCGTACATGAGCAGGTGGTGGCGGTCGACCGCACGGATCGCCGCGGTGATCTCCGCGTACAGCGGGATGAGGTCGGCCCCGAACGCATCGGCCCACTGGTGGGGAAGGGGCTCGTTGAGCAGGTCGTACGCGAGGACGGCCTCCTCGTTCGCGTACCGCTCGGCGATCGTCCGCCACAGCTGCACGGTGAGCATCTTCCAGTGGTCATCCAGGAACAGCTCGGGCAGGCCGAGGGAGTCGTCGATGTTCGTGCCGGTCTGGCCGCCGGGCGCGGCATGCAGGTCGAGCACGACGCGCAGCCCTCGGGAGCGGCACCGCTCGAGGAGCAGGTCGATGGTCTCGAAACCGTCGGGCAGTACCGTCCCGTCGACGCTCATGAGCAGTCGCCAGTTCATGGGCAGCCTGACGTGGTCGAGGCCTGCCGTCACGAGGACGTCGAGGTCCACCTCGGTGACGTACGAGGCGCGCCACCGCCGCCAGAACTCCTGCGCCTCGTGCCACCCCAGGACGCTCGCGACGAGGCCCTCGATCTGCCGAGGCGACTGGAACAGGGGGCCGAGACCCCACATGTAGCCCTCGGGGACCAGCCAGTTGCCCAACCCGACGCCCCGCAGCAGCAGTGGGCCGGAGTCATCGACGAGCGCGCCCTCCCGGGCGCGGACGAAGCCGCTCACTTGAGCCCGGACATCGTGAACCCGGCGACGATGTGCTTCTGGCCGAGGAGGAACACGGCGATCATGGGGACGGTCATCAGGGTGGCTCCCGCGAGTTGGACGGTGGGGTCGGTGACGATCTGCTTGTTGAGCAGCGACAGCCCGACGGACAGCGTGTAGTTGCTCTGGCTCGAGGACAGCACGAGGGGCCAGATGAAGCTGTTCCAGGACGCGATCACGGTCATCAGGCCTTGTACGACGAGGATCGGTCGGCAGATCGGCAGCACGATGTTGACGAAGATGCGCAGCTCCGAGGCACCGTCCAGGCGTGCCGCCTCGAGCAGGGAGTCGGGGATCCCCTGCATGAACTGCCGGAACAGGAACACCCCGAAGGCGCTGACGAGCGTGGGCATCGCGACCCCGACGAGCGTGTTCGTGAGACCGACGCCGTTGATGATGAGGTACGTGGGGATCATCGTGACCTGTACCGGGATCATCATCGTGACGAGGACGGCGAAGAACGCGATGCCGAGCCCTCGCGACGGGAACTTCGCGAACCCGTACCCGGCGAGGGCCGTCAGCAGGAGGCCGACGAGGCTGATGAGGACGAGCGCGACCGTGTTGGCCGTGTACCGGGCGAAGTCCAGCTCGACGAAGAGCCGCGTGTACGCACGGAGCGACCAGGTGTCGGGGAGGAACCGTGGCGGACTCGACATGGCCTGGCCCCGGGTCTTGAAGGAGCTCACGACCATCCAGTAGAACGGCGTCGCGGCGACCAGCGCCCCGAGCGTCAGCGGCAGGGCCACCGCGATCGTCCCGAGGCGTCGGACCATCCGCCGGGAACGCCACCTGCTAGGCATCGGCCCTCCTCATTCTCAGCTGCAGGAGCGTGATGAGCGCGATCGAGCAGAGCAGGACGACGGAGCCGGCGCTCGCGTAGCCGAACTCGTTGAGCCTGAAGCCCTGCTTGAACAGGAAGATCGACACGGAGGTCGTGGCTCCGACCGGACCTCCGTCCGTGAGCACGAACGGCTCGTCGAAGAACTGGAGCCACGCGATCATCGTCGTCATCACGACGAACCCGACGGCGAACCGGATCTGGGGAAGCACGACGTAGACGTAGCGCCGGACGGGTCCCGCCCCGTCGAGGGAGGCCGCCTCCAGGTGCTCCGGCGGCACGCCCTGGATGGCGGCGAGGAGGATGATCGCGTTGAACCCGATCGCCCGCCAGACCGCCACCACCCCCACCGCGATCCTCGCGGTCGTGGGATCCGACAGCCAGGCCAGCTCGGGCAGCCCGATCGACGAGAGTGCCCAGTTCAGGACTCCGTACTGACCGTTGTAGAGGTACTTCCAGATCACCGAGATAGCCACCAGCGCCGTCACGGCCGGCAGGAAGTACATGGTGCGCAGGAAACGGAAGAACCAGCCGTCGCTGCGGTTCAGGCCGGTTGCGACAGCCAGCGAGAGCACGGTGATGAGCGGGACGCCCACGAGCACGTACGCCGCCGTGAGGACGCACGCGGCCAGGAAGTCGGGGTCAGCGAGGAGCCGTACGTAGTTGTGCGCCCCGATGAACTGCACGGTCCCCGGGTGGGCGAGACCGCCGATGTCGAGGTCCGTGACGCTGACGACGAGGGCGACGAGGATCGGCAGCAGGCCGAATGTCGCCACGAGGACCAGCGCGGGAAGTGAGAACAGCCACCCCTGCGGACGGGCGCCGCGTCTGGGTCGCGACGGGCTGCTGGATGGGCGCGGGGACCGGGCAGGCGAGGTACGCAGAGCGCGGCCGCTCCTCGCGACCCCCTCCGCGCCCGTCGCCGGGATGCGCTGAGCCAGACCGGGGTCGCCGGCCGTGGTGGACTGGACGCCGACGGCGCCGGTCTGGCTCCTCACGTCACTGACCTGAGTTGATCTGCGCGACCTTCGCGGCGAGCGCCTGGAGCGTCGCTGCACGGTCGGCCTTCGAGATCGCCACCTTGTTGAGGGCCGTGAGGATCTCCGAGCTCGCCGCGTCCCACCTCGTGCTCACGGGAAGCAGGCGGGCCTCCTTGAGCTGCTTGGCATAGACCGAGACCAGCGGATCGGAGCTGAGCTTCGCGTCGTCGTACGCCTTCACGGCAGCGGGGAGGTCCCCGTTGCTCGCGTACCAGGCGACCTGGGTCGAGGGGTTCGCCAGGAAGTCGAGGAGCATGAGGGCGCCGGTCTTGTTCGTCGTGTTCTTCCAGATGCCCATGTTCGAGCCGGCGTAGAGCGAGGTGCTGTTCTTGTCGGCCGGGACGGTCGTCACGTTCCACTTGCCCTTGAGGTCGGGCGCCTGGTCCTGGATCGCCTTGGCGAGGTACGGACCGGAGACGAGCATCGCGGCGGAGCCGTTGATGAAGCCCGCGGTCTGGTCGAAGTCAGCGGCCGTGGGGACGGAGCCGTCGGCGTACAGGCCGAGGTAGTGGTCCACAGCGTCGTTGAACCCGGCGCTCGTGACGTCGACCTTGCCGTCGGCCATGATCTCGGCACCGGTCTGCCAGGTGTACGTGACGGGGAGCGGCGCGTCCCACTGCGGGATGTAGTAGCCGTACTTCTTGGCCTTGGCGTTCGTCAGCGTCTTGGCGTCGGCGCGCAGCTCATCCCAGGTGGCAGGGGGCTTGGCGATGCCGGCCGCTTCGAGCAGATCGGAGCGGTAGAAGAGGACGCGCGTGTCCGCGACCCAGGGGATGGAGTGGATGCCGCCGTTCGGGTTGAGCACCTTCGAGGAGACGGCCGCGGGGAAGTTCGCCTCGGCGAGGTTCGGGTAGCTCCCCACCTCGGCAGAGATGTCGGCGAGCGCGTCGCCCTTGAGGAAGGTCGCGAGCTGGGAGAGCCCGATCTGCGTGACGTCAGGTCCCTTCCCGGACGCGACCGCGCTTGTCACGCGGTCGTTCACGCTCTCCCAGGGGATGGCCTCGACGGTGACCTTGATCCCGGTGCTCTTCTCGAAGGGGGCCACGAGGTTCTCGAACTTGGTGCCGGAGTCGCCCATGACCCAGACGGTGAGGGCGTCGCCGTGGCTCGGGGCGGTTCCGGACGGCGCTGCCTGGGGCGCGGCCGGCGTGGTCGTACAGGCGGTGAGCAGAAGCAGGGCACTGGCGACCAGGCCGCTCGTCGCTGAACGGAATCGGGACACGAGGTTCTCCTTGGTGGTTGGCGGGTCAGATGGCGGCGGACGGATCGGGTGTCTCGATCCGTCTCAGGAAGTTCGACAGGGGCAGCAGGGCCGCACCGGTGGCCGTGGTGTCACCGCCGAGGGATGACGGCGAGATGGTGAGCTGCTGGCCGTTGGGGGCGAAGGTGTGGCGCCGGACGGCGTCGGCGAGCTCGTCCGGGAAGAAGTGCATCAAGCGGAGGCCGACCCAGCCCGAGACCACGAGGTGCTCAGGGTTGAGGAGCGTGGCCACGTTGCCCAGCGCGAGCCCGAGTGTGTCGAGGGATGTGGTGACGACCTCCCGGGCCGCCTCGTCGCCGGCGACCGCGCTCTCGCACAGCTGGGTGATCTGGTCCCAGCCGCTGCCGTGCGGGTGGCCGCCGCGGGAGACCCATGCCGCCAGGAGCGCATCGGACCCGATGAGAGCCTCGAGGCAGCCGCGCGAACCGCAGCGGCAGATGGGTCCGCCACGTTCGATGGTCGTGTGGCCCCACTGGCCGGCCATCCCGCGGCTGCCTCGTACGAGCGTGCCGTTGATGACGACGCCGAGCCCGACCCAGCGGCCGAGGTACGCGACGGCGAAGTGGTCGCTCGTGATGGAGCGGTTGAACCGCTGTTCGGCCAGGGCGGTGACGCTCGTCGCGTTCTCCGGGAAGACGGGCAGCTGGTTGTCCATGAGCACGGAGACGGGTACGGGTGTCCAGCCGAGACTGGGCGCGTGGAGGATGGGCTCTCCGTCGGCGGATGTCTCCACGCCTCCAGGCAGCGCGAGGCCCATGCCCTGTACGGGTCCGTGTGGGGTCTCCAGCGCGTTGCTCACGGCCCGCCGGACGAGCTTCCCGACAGCAGTGGGATCCGCGCGCTCTTCGTCCAGCTCGAGGTACACCGACGTGAGCCGGTTCATGCCGAGGTCGAACAGCTCCACGGCGACGTCCCGCTCCCCCAGTTCGACGCCGAGGAACGATGCGGCGCCGTGGTTGGGGCTCAGCATGGAGATCGGCCGTCCCCGCGTGGGCTGGCTTCCCTGCTCCACGACGAGACCGTCAGAGATGAGGTCCTCGACGACGTTGGTCACCGCGCCGGACGACAGCTCGAGCCGGTCGCCCAGCGAGCTGCGGCTCAGGGGCCCGGAGTAGACGAGCAGCTCCAATGCCTGTGCCCGGTGTCGGTGCCGTAGCGACGAAACCGTCAGTGCCATCGAGATCCCTTTCCTCACGTCGTGAGAAAACTACGCTCACGGCGTGAGAAAAGTCAAGGGATTGTCTGGATACGGTGACCTAGGAGCCGTGACGTGGGAGCCGACGTCTGTCGAACAGGGCGACGAACGCCGCCATCGCGCCTAGTGGGAGCGGGAATGGAGCCTCGCCGGTGAGGAGGACACGCGGGGGTCGCTGGTCGGGGGCCGTACGTACGGGTCGATGAGCTCGCCCTGCGCGATGTGTAGCTCGGGCTCGGGCGCGGCTACGCGTGAGACGGCTTCCCCTCGGGCCAGGCGGGCTCGAGCGCCGCGAGGATGTGCGGCACGAGGGCGTCGGCGATCCGTCCGTACCCAGCCGCAGACGGGTGGAACGCGTCGGCGCTCAACGTCGCTGTGTCGTTGAAGAACCGTGGGCCGACCACGGCGCCGACGTCGACGAGTCGTACGCGTGGGCGCGCGGTGACAGCACGGCGCTGGACAGCCCCGACGACCGCTCCGTACAGCCTGACCGCCTCCATGAGCGGGTGCGGCAGGAGCCGCATGGCGCGGAACCTCGGCAGACCCGACATGACCACCGGCGCGCCGAGCGCTTCGAGCCCGTCCAGCAGGGCCCGGGTGGAGCGCGCGAGGACGGACACCGGCGTGACGGCGGTGACGTCGTTCGTCCCCACGACGAGGACGGACACGTCCGGCCTGCCCTGGACCCGGGGGAGCTGCTCGGTGAGGACGTCGACCGTACGGGCACCGGACCTCGCGTACCCCACGACGTGCACGGGACGTCGGGTCGCGTCCGCGACGCGCTGTGCGAGCTGGACGGCGAGCACGTCCTCGAGCCGATGCACGCCCACGCCGGCCATCGCAGAGTCGCCGAACGCGGCCATCTCGACGACGGGCGTCTCCGGAGTCTCCACGCCGCCGTGTGGGCCGACGGTGAGGTCGACCAGCTCCAGCGTCGGCTCGACGCGGAAGTGCCTCGGCAGGAGGACGGCCTGCCCGACGACGAGACCGACCACGGGGACGACCAGGGTGAGGCCGCCCCACCATGCCTTCACCACGAGCTCGGCGCCCACCGACCTCCTCGTCGGGCTCTCCGTGCGGGCCTCGCTCACCTGCCCACGGACCTCGACCTCCCCGATCACCCGATCTCTCCCGTCACCTCATGCAGATGACAGAGATCTTGCTCCCCCGTTCCACTCGTCAGAAGGCCTGGCAGTGAGATCGGCGGCCCGGACCGCCACCACTCCCGATCGAGGTGCCCACCGGTACGCGTGAACGGGCTCGGTGGCCGGCGGGCCACTCCAGCTACACCTCGGCCGTCGTGGCTCCAGCGGCGGGCCGGCGCACCTACTCCTCGGCCGCCGTGGCCCGGGAGAGCAGCTCGAGATGCGCGATCGCCATGTCGACGGCTGTCGCCATGGGCGCCACGTCCCTCGCGGTCTGAGCGAGGAGGTAGCCGCCCTGGACGGCGGCCACGAAGCCGGTCGCCAGGCGCTGGGGATCTGCGTCGGCGGGGATGACGCCGGTGTGCTGGAACCGTTCGAAGACGTCGCGGAACAGCCCTTGCCACGCCGCGAACAGGGCGTCGAGCTCCTGACGTGCGAGCGCGTCCTGGTCGGAGACCTCGTTGGCCAGGGAGCCGAGGGCGCAGCCGTAGCGACCGTTCTCGAGGGCGTTGTGCGCGATCAGCCCGTCCCGCCAGCTCCGCAGGCCCGCCAAGGTCCTGACGCCCTCGAGCCGCTCCCGCTCGCGGCCGACCGTACGCTCGCCCACGAGCCCGATCACCGCTCGGACGAGCGAGGGCTTGTCCGGGAAGTGCCGATAGAGCTGCGACTTGCTGACGTTGCCGGCCACGACGACGTCGTCCAGCGTCGTGGCGCCGACTCCGCGGACGCGCATGAGCTGTGCGGCCGTCTCGACGATGCGTGCTCTCGTCTGCGCGCCCCTGGCCGTCAACCGGGCTGCCGCCTGCGCCGTCTCCCCCACCTCGCACATGCTAGTCCGTCGCGACCCGAAACTGGACGAAATCGTCCTTTTATGCCTAGCCTGTCACTGCCAACGACGAGATCATGACCAAGGAGAGCCACCATGAAGGCAGTCGTCGTCACCGACCGGAACGCGGAAGCGGCCGGCATCACCCTGGCCGAGCGGCCGGAGCCGAGTCCCGCGATCAACGACGTCCTGGTCCGCGTCCATGCTTCGGGCTTCGTCCCCGCCGAATGGGAGTGGCCGTCGACCTGGGTCGACAGGGCCGGTCGTGAGCGGACCCACGCGATCGTCGGGCACGAGGTCGCCGGCGTGGTGACCGGGCTGGGCTACGGCACGACGGGTCTGTCCGTGGGGCAGCGGGTGCTGGGGATCACCGACTGGCACCGGGACGGCACCCTCGCCGAGTACGTGGCCGTCGAGGCGCGCAACCTCGCACCGCTCCCCGGCGATGTCGACTTCACCGTCGCCGCGAGCCTGCCCATCTCCGGACTGACCGCCTGGCAGGGCCTGTTCGACCACGGCCGGCTGCGTGCGGGCCAGACAGTCCTGGCGCACGGTGCCGCCGGCGCCGTCGGGTCGATCGTCACCCAGCTCGCGCGCGAGTTCGGCGCGTACGTCATCGGGACCGGCCGCGCCGCTGACCGGCAGGCGGCGCTGGACTTCGGGGCGAACGAGTTCCTGGACCTCGACGACGAGGACCTCGAGGACATCGGCGGCGTCGACCTCGTCTTCGACGTCATCGGAGGAGACGTCCAGACGCGCTCGGCAGGCATCACGCGCCCCGGCGGGACACTGGTGTCCGTCGTGGGGCCGGCTCACGCGCGACCTGCCGACGGCACCGCCGTCGACTTCGTCGTGGAGTCCGTCCCGGCCCAGCTGACCGAGATCGTCCAGCGGGTCCGTGACGGACGCCTCCGGGCTCACGTCGGAACGACGGCAGCACTCGACGACGCCATCCCCGCGCTCAACCCGACACAGCGCCGCAAGGGCAAGACCGTCATCCGCCCCATGATCGAGTCGTCCCAGTCGCGATGACGTGAGGGCCCGTGCTCAGGACCGGGAGACGCAGGCCTCAGCGCGGCACGGCTCGGTACGTCCTGGCG
>DASSQF010000100.1:0-3108 GCA_035702685.1 Propionibacteriaceae bacterium | reverse complement strand
CCACGGCTTCGTCCCCCAGCTCGTGCGGATGTTCCGCGACGCCGGCGCCGCCATGTACTGCGGCGACGGCAGCAACCGCTGGTGCGCCGTCCACGTCGCCGACGCCGGGCATCTCTTCCGGCTGGCGCTCGAGGGCGCTCCCGCCGGCTCAGCGCTGCATGCTGTCGGCGACGAGGGCATCCCTGTACGGACGATCGCCGAGGCCCTCGGTGCGCGTCTCGGGCTGCCGACGAGGTCCGTGGAGCCGGCAGCGCTCGGCTTCTACGGGCTCATGCAGTCCGTCGACCACGCGACGACAGCGGCGAAGACGCGCGCGCTGCTCGGCTGGGAGCCAACGCACCCGGGCCTCCTCGACGACATCGGCGCCGGGCACTACGACGGGTGACCACCGGTCACCTGCATTCAGTGGCACATAGCGGCTCGCTGTCGGCTCTGTGCGACGGCGTGCACGTATGTGCCACTGAGTGCAGGCGGCCTCACGTCATGATGAGCGTGGACCCGGGGTCGCGGAGGATCTCGGCGATGTCGCCGAGGAACGCCGACCCCTCCGCGCCGTCGACCATGCGGTGGTCGAAGCTCAGCGCGAGCGTCGTCACCCAGCGCGGCTCGACGCGATCCTCGACGACCCAGGGGCGCTTCGTGATCTGCCCCACGGCGAGGATGCCTGCCTGGCCCGGGGTGAGGATCGGTGTCCCCGCGTCGATGCCGAAGACGCCGATGTTCGTGATCGTGAACGTCCCCCCGGACAGGTCCGCCGGGGTCGCCTTCCCCTGACGTGCGGTCTGGGTCAGCGTGTTGAGCGCGGTGGCCAGGTCGTACGTGCTCATCGCGTCCGCGTCGTGGATGACCGGTACGACGAGGCCGCGGGGGGTGTCGGCGGCGAAGCCGAGGTTGATGTACGACTTGCGGACGATCTGTGAGTTCTTCTCGTCCCAGCTCGAGTTCAGCTCCGGGTTGCGGCGCAGCGCGACGCACACGGCCCGCGCGATGAGGACGGTCGGCGTGATCCGTACGTCCCGGAACATCCGCATCGTCTTCATGCGCTCGAGGAGCTCCATCGTCCGGGTCACGTCGACGTCGGTCCACTCGGTGACGTGCGGGGCCGTGAACGCGCTCTCGACCATGGCCCGGGCCGTCGCGCGGCGGATCCCGGTGACGTCGATGCGCGTCTCCCCGCGCTCGGAGATGAAGCCCGTCCAGCCGCCCTGCTGGGTCGCGGCGGCCGTCACGTCGTCCTGGCTGACCGTACCGTCGGGTCCGGTCGGCGTCACCGAGGCGATGTCGACACCCAGGTCGCGGGCGAGCTTCCGCACGCTCGGCTTGGCGAGCGTCCTCACGTCCGGATCGCGGGGCGGCGCGACGACCAGGGTGTTCTCCGCGGTCTTCCGAGGCAGGCGCGTCTGCTTGAGCTCGCGCGGGCCGGTGCCGACGAGCGTGGCCTGCGAGGCGGGGGGCGCCTCCGTCTCGGGCCCGGGTGCCGCTGCGGCCGGGTTCGCGTCCGTCGACGCACCGGCAGCTTCCTCCGGTACGGACTCCGCCGCGACGCCGTCCTCGACGGAGATGAGCGCGGTACCGACCTCGACGGTCTTGCCGGCCGGTACGAGAAGGGCCGCCACGACGCCCGCGTACGGGCATGGCAGCTCGACGACCGACTTGGCGGTCTCCACCTCGACGACGGGGTCGTTCACGGCGACCGTGTCACCCTCCGCGACGAGCCACGTCATCACGGTGGCCTCGGTGAGCCCCTCACCGACGTCGGGCAGGCGGTAGTGCTGCAGGGCCATGAGTGCCTCTCAGTACGCGAGCGAGCGGTCGACGGTCTCGAGGATCCTGTCGACGCTGGGGACGTAGTCGGTCTCGACCCGCGACGGCGGGTACGGCATGTCGAGGCCCGTGACGCGCAGCACGGGGGCTTCGAGTGCGAAGAAGCACCGCTCCTGGATGCGGGCCGCGAGCTCCGCGCCCACTCCGGACGTGCGGGGCGCCTCGTGCGCGAGGACGACCCTGCCGGTCTTGCGTGCCGACGCCTCCACGGTCGCCCAGTCGATCGGGGCGATCGAGCGGAGGTCGATGACCTCGGCGGAGTGGCCCTCGTCGGCGAGCACCTTCGCCGCGCTGAGAAGGGTGGACACCATCGGCCCGTACCCGATGAGGGTCACCTCGGTGCCCAGCCGCACGACCCGCGCGCGGTCCAGCTCACCGGAGGCCGGGGCGTCCAGGTCGACCTCCCCCTTGAGGGAGTGGTACAGCCTCTTCGGCTCGAGGACGATGACCGGGTCGGGGGACGCGATCGCCTGCTGGATGAGCTCGTACGCGTCGACGGGCGTGCTCGGGGTGACGATCCGCAGGCCGGGCGTCGGCGTGAAGTAGGCCTCGGGAGACTCGCCGTGGTGCTCGATCGAGCCCACGTTGCCGCCGTACGGAAGCCGGATGACGATGGGCGCGGTGACCTGGCCCTGGGTGCGGAACCGCAGCCGTGACGCCTGGTTGATGATCTGGTCGAACGCGGGGAACACGAAACCGTCGAACTGGATCTCGCACACGGGCACGTACCCGCGCTGCGCCATGCCGAGCGCCGTACCGACGATCCCCGCCTCGGCGAGGGGCGAGTCCATGACCCGCCGCGCCCCGAACCGCTCCTGGAGCCCGTCGGTGATGCGGAAGACGCCGCCCAGCCGACCGATGTCCTGCCCGATGGTGACGACCTTGTCGTTGCGGTCCATGGCGCGGGTGAGCCCCGCGGTGATGGCCTTCGCCATCGTGAGCTGCACCATCTAGCGTCCCTCCAGGCCGGCGAGGTACGCGGCGACCTGCGCGCGCTCCTCGATGAGGGCGGCGGAGGGCTCGGCGAGCACGAAGTCGTACAGGTCGGTGATGGCCTGCGGCTGGAGCCCGAGGACGCGGGCCCGGAGATCCGTGGCCAGCTCGTCTGCCTCATGGGCGAGGCCGGCGAAGAAGTCGTCGTCCGTCCCCTGCTCGCGCAGCCAGCGCTCCGTGCGTACGAGCGGGTCGCGACCCGCCCAGAGGTCCTCCTCGTCGCGCGTGCGGTAGCGGGTCGGGTCGTCAGCGGTGGTGTGAGCGCCGATCCGGTACGTCATGGCCTCGACG
>DASSQF010000099.1:0-2500 GCA_035702685.1 Propionibacteriaceae bacterium | reverse complement strand
GTGCCGACCGAGACCTCGTCGTCCTCCAGGTGCGGCGCGAGGAGGTCGGCGCAGGCGGCCTCGATGAACGTCACGAGGCTGGCCGTCGCCAGGACATCCGGCATGTCGGCGAACAGCGGGTAGTCGCCTCGCCCGTACGGGACGGTCATCGTCTCGTCGACCTGCCTGCTCAGCGAGTGGGTCGCACCTTGTACGAGGGTGGGCTTCATGGCCCGATAGTACGCGGGCCCTCCGGGGTCCCCACTCCCCCGACTGAGGTACCTGGATCAGGGACTGAGCACCTCGCACGTGGCCGCCCAGGGAGTGCTCGGACGCACACGACAGGCGACGTAGACGAGCGGTGGGGTGGTCGCGCTCCGGCGAGTACGGGAGCACGCCCGCCACTCGGTAGAGTGGTCCCGATGTCCGAGGAGCAGCCGCCGACCCTGGTGGTGCGCACAGTTCTCCGCCGCGACTCCCTCCCCTTGTCCGAGGCCCTGTCGGCTGATGTCACCGGTGCCTGGGCGCGCGGGGACGACCTGCTCGTCGGCGTCGGCGCGTCCCTGATCCTGCCGCTGCGCGACGGCCTCGCCGAGGCTGCGGACATCTGGCGACGGATCGTCTCGACCGCGAGCGTCGACGACGAGGTCGGGGTCGTCGGCTCGGGACTCGTCGGCTTCGTGTCCGCGGCGTTCGACGGTCCGGGCGGCCGCGTCGTCCTTCCAGCACGCGTGCTCGGCCGGCGGAACGGCGTGGCGTTCGAGACGACCATCGCGAGCGGGATCACCCGTGATGTCCCCCCGCCGAGCGCCCCGGGGCGCGTGACGTTGGCGGACGGTCCGGTGACCGGGCCTGACTGGGCTGAGCGGGTCGCTGCGGCGAGCGAGCGGATCCGTACAGGCGCCCTCGCCAAGGTCGTCCTCGCGCGCAGCGTCGTGGCGACGACCGAGAACCCCGTCGACCTGCGGTGGCTGGCCCGAAGACTCGCGGACGCCTACCCGGAGTGCTGGACGTACCTGGTCGGCCCGCTCGTGGGCGCCACCCCTGAGCTGCTCGTACGGCTCCGTGGCGGACTGGCGGAGTCGCGGGTGCTGGCCGGCACGGTGGCCCGCTCCGACGACGCGGCCGAGGACGAGGCGCTCGCCGCGTGGCTCCTGGCGTCGCCGAAGGACCGCGAGGAGCACAGGTACGCGGTCCAGTCGGTCGTCGAGAGGCTCGAGCCGCTGGGCGACGTACAGGTGTCGGGCCCATCCCTCCTGACTCTTCCGAACGTGCGGCACCTGGCGACCGACCTGTCGGTGCGCGTCGCGGACCTCAGCGTCCTCGACCTGGCGGCCGCGCTGCACCCCTCGGCCGCCGTGTGCGGCACACCGCGCGACGCGGCTCTCGCGCTCATCCGCGAGCTCGAGGGCATGGACCGGGGCGTGTACGCCGGCGGGGTCGGCTGGGTCGACGCCTCCGGTGACGGCGAGATCGGCGTCGCCCTGCGCTGCGGTGTGCGGACGGGCGAGCGCGAGCTCGTGGCGTATGCGGGCGGCGGCATCATGGGCGACTCCGTACCGGCAGCAGAGCTCGCCGAGACCGAGGCCAAGCTCCGCCCGGTCCTGGTGGCGCTCGGGGCCTGAGCCGGGCGTCGGGGGATTGCCAGGCGCCCGTTCTCCTTCACCGGGGACCTCCCCGCCGGGACGCCGCCCGCCCGCGAAGACTCAGAGGGAGGCGTGCAGCAGGCCGAGATCCACGCGGGAGGTCCGTACCTCCACGACCGACACCCCGCACGGGACCTCGGCGAGGGCGGCCGGTAGGGAGGAGACCGCGACCGCGCGGTGCGGGATCCGGTAGCCGGCGCACAGGGCGGCGAGGTCGGCGCCGGTAGGGGTGCCGAAGACGCGCTCGAAGGCGTCGGGGTGACGCGCGTGCTCGAGCGTCGCGAAGATGCCGCCACCGTCGTCGTTGGCCACGACGACCTGCAGCCGGAGCCGGTCGCGCTCAGCGGGCGGGATGGCGAGGCCGTTGAGGTCGTGGAGCAGGGTGAGGTCGCCGAGGTACGCGCGGGTCGGGCGGCCGGACGCGATGGCCACGCCGACGGCCGTGCTCACGGCGCCGTCGATGCCGGCGAGTCCGCGGTTCGCGACGATGAGCGACTCGGGAGAGAGGTCGGCCGCGACGAGATCCACGTCCCTCACCGCGTTGGAGGACCCGACGAAGAAGGCGTCCCCGGGACCCGCGACCGCGGCGACCGTACGGGCCACATGGAGTCCCGTCACCTCGGGCCACGCGTCGACCGCTGCGGCGGCGTGCGCCTCGGCCGCGCGTCCGGCCGTCAGCCAACGATTCAGCCAGGAGGCGTCGTCCCTGCCGTCGACGTCGACCCGACCGGTACGGACGGCGTCGCGACCCGGCCCGAGGTCGTCGAGGTGCCGGACGACCTGGAGCACCTCGAGCCGCGGGTCGTCGAGGAGCGAGGTCACGGGTCGCGACAAGGTCGGACGCCCGTACACGACCACCCGCTCGACCTCGGGTG
>DASSQF010000098.1:0-8099 GCA_035702685.1 Propionibacteriaceae bacterium | reverse complement strand
AGCGTGCCGAAGCCCGGGACGTGACGCAGCACGCTCGGCCTCGTGAAACGCCGCCCCGTCACGGTGAGCACGGCGGGAAGCAGCGTCACCCCGGACAGGAGCGCCAGCACCACGACGCTGGCGGCGGCGACGCCGATGCCGCGGAGGATGGTCGGGGACATGGCGAGCAGGCCGAGGACGGACGTCGCGATCGTCAGCGCGGAGAAGGCGACGGTGCGTCCGGCGGTGGAGACCGTACGGCGCACGGCCAGCTGGACGAGAGGGTCGTGGCGTGAGGGCCCGCCGACCGGGGCGGCCGCCACTGCCGCGAGCTCCTCCCGGAAGCGCGAGACTATGAGCAGCCCATAGTCGATCGACAAGCCGAGCCCGATGACGGTGACGACGTTGACGGTCACCGAGTCGAGCTTCATCGCGTACGAGAGGGCGAGGACGGCGCCCAGTCCGCCGAGGATCGACGCGATCGCGCCGATGATCGGCATCGCGGCCGCGAGCAGCCCGCCGAACACCAGCACCATGACGACGAGCGAGATCGGCAGCGACACGGCCTCGGCCCGTACGAGGTCCGTCTCCATGACGTGGTTGATCGAGCCGACCACGAGGTGGCTGCTCGACGCGATCGCCGTCGCGCCGGGGACGGCTGCTGTGACGTCGGCCCCGAAGGCACCGAGCCGGTCCACCACGGCGTTGCTCGCGCGGCGCTCGTCGGCGGACGCCAGCCCGTCCGAGAGGACGACCTGGACGACGAAGCCGCGGCCGTCGGTGGCGAGATACGGGAGGATCCGCGGGTCGGGAGGTCTCACCGCCCACGGGTCCAGCACGGCGTGGACGCCGGAGATGGCCGTCAGGTCCGTATGGGCCGTCGCCATCGTGGGCGCCAGCCGCGTCATCAGCGCCGGGTCCGCGACGTTCACGCCGGTGACAGCGAGCCGTACGGACGAGCCTCCCGAGGAGTCCTCGAGGACCGCCGCGGCGCGCTCCGAGCCGCTGCCGGGGACGCGGGGCTCGGAGGTCTCGAGCCGGCTGAAGATCGCCTGGCCGCCGACGCCTCCGATCGCCAGGGCGGCGGACGCGACGGTGAGCAGCAGCCAGAGCGTGATGACGAGGAAGGGGTGCCTCGTGGTCACTCGGCCGAGCGTCGCGAACACTGTCTCACTGTCCCACAGCCCTTGTCAGGCTGCAGTCGAACCCCGGTGAGGGCTCTCAGTCGTCGGCGGCCAGCGCGGCCGCGCCGACGATGCCCGCGGCGTTGCGCATCGTGGCGGGGATGATCGGCGTCTCGAGGTTGAGCAGGGGCAGGAACTTGTCCGCCTTGCGGCTCACCCCGCCGCCGACGACGAACAGGTCGGGGGAGAGGAGGAACTCGAGCATCGAGTAGTACGGCTGGAGCCGGCCCGTCGCCCACTCCTCGTACGAGAGGCCCTCCCGTTCCTTGGCGGAGGCCGCGGCCCTCGTCTCGGCGTCGTGGCCGTCCAGCTCGATGTGGCCGAGCTCGGCGTTGGGGATGAGCACGCCGTCGTACAGCAGCCCGATCCCGATGCCCGTGCCCAGGGTGGTGAGGATGACGAGGCCGTCCTTGCCCTTGGCGGCCCCGTACCGGAGCTCGGCGACCCCGGCCGCGTCGGCGTCGTTGACGAGGTGCACATGGCGGCCGAGCTTCTTCGAGAAGAGCGTCTGCCCGTCGCAGCCCTTCCAGGACTTGTCGATGTTCGCCGCCGACTTCACCACGCCGCGCTTCACGATGCCCGGGATGGTGACCCCGATGGGGGCGTCCTCGGGCAGCGTGTCGAGGAACCTCTCGGCGATCTGTGCCACGACGTCCGCCACGGCCTCAGGGGTGGACCTCTCCGGGGTGGCGATCTTGTACCGGTCCTCGAGGAACTCGCCCTTGACGAGGTCGACGGGCGCTCCCTTGATGCCGCTGCCACCGATGTCGATGCCCAGCGCAACAGTCCGCTTCTCGGCCACGGGTCCTCCTCGACAGCGGCCGACGTGTGCAGTCGGCCATCGCCGGAATCCTTGCGTACGGGACGTGCCGCTGCAATGACTGGGGTGGAGGCTCAGAACCCGGAGAGTTCTCCGGGCCCGTACCGCCTACCCGCCGGACTTGCGGCGGAACTGGCGCTTGCCGGCAGCGGCCTTGTGCGGTCCGCCGGCCACCTTGCCCTCGGCGCCGTGCTGCTCGCCGACCGCCTGCCGCCCCTTCTTCGCGTCGAGCGCCCTCCGCATGGCTTCCTTCGGGTCGAGCGACTCGGGCTCGGTCTTCTCGTCAGTCATGGCGTCACTCTGCCACGGGCCGCCGCCTGGTAGGAGGGATCGAGACCACTCGCCTCCGTACGACATCGCTGGGCGCCGCGCCCGTACGATGACGCGATGACGCCGTACCCGCACGTGTTCGAGCCCCTGGACCTCGGGTTCGTCACGCTGCGGAACCGCGTGGTCATGGGCTCCATGCACACCGGGCTCGAGGAGGCCCCCGACGGGTTCGAGCGGCTCGCGGTGTTCTACGCCGAGCGTGCCGCAGCCGGGGTCGGCCTCATCGTCACGGGCGGGATCGCACCGAACGCCGAAGGCCGTCTGCACCCGATGGGCGCGACGCTCACCACGCCGGAGGAGGCCGAGCGGCACCGCGTCGTCACCGATGCGGTCCATGCCGAGGGCTCGCTCATCTGCCTCCAGATCCTGCACGGCGGCCGGTACGCGCTGCACCCCGACTGCGTCGCCCCGAGCGCTCTCCAAGCGCCGATCTCGCCGTTCACGCCCCGCGAGCTCACCGACGAGGACGTACGGCTCACCATCCGTGACTTCGCCCGGTGCGCCCGGCTCGCCAGCGACGTCGGGTACGACGGTGTGGAGGTCATGGGCTCGGAGGGCTACCTGCTCAACGAGTTCCTCGCCGCTCGGACCAACCGCCGCACCGACGACTGGGGCGGGCCGTACGAGGCCCGGATGCGCTTCCCGGTCGAAGTGGTCCGGGCGGTGCGGGACGAGGTCGGGCCCGACTTCGTCGTCGTGTACCGGCTCTCGATGCTCGACCTCGTCGAGGACGGCCAGAGCCCCGACGAGGTGCGGGCTCTTGCTCGCGCAGTCGAGGCCGCGGGCGCGTCGGTCATCAGCACCGGGATCGGCTGGCACGAGTCCCGGGTCCCGACGATCGCCGTCGGCGTGCCGCACGCGGCGTTCGTCGGCGTCACCGCGTCGCTGCGTGACGCGGTGAGCCTGCCCGTCGTCGCGGCCAACCGCATCAACACCCCGGAGACGGCGGAGAGCGTCCTCGCCGCCGGCCACGCCGACCTCGTCTCGATGGCCCGGCCGTTCCTCGCCGACCCGCGCTTCCTCGAGAAGGCAGCCGCCGGTCGCGCCGACCGGATCAACACGTGCATCGCCTGCAACCAGGCCTGCCTCGACCGCGCCTTCGCGGGGCTCGTCGGCTCGTGCCTGGTCAACCCGCGCGCGTGCCACGAGACCCTGCTGACGATCTCCCCGGCCCGGTCCACGCGACGGGTCGCCGTCGTCGGTGCCGGGCCGGCAGGGATGGCGGCCGCGGCGACCGCCGCCCGTCGGGGGCACGCCGTCACGCTCTTCGAGGCGGACGACGAGATCGGCGGCCAGTTCCGGAGGGCGCGCCAGATCCCCGGCAAGGAGGACTACGGGGAGACGCTGCGCTGGTTCACGGGTGAGCTCGCGGAAGCCGGCGTCGAGGTACGCACCGGCGTACGGGCCCGTCCGGACGACCTGGCCGGCTTCGCGCACGTGGTCCTCGCGACGGGGGTCACGCCGAGGATCCCTGACATCCCGGGCATCGACCATCCGTCGGTCGTCACGTACCAGCAGGTGCTGCGCGACCACGTCCCCGTCGGGATGCGCGTCGCCGTCATCGGCGCGGGCGGCATCGGGGTCGATGTGGCCGACTACCTCACGTCGCCCGCCGGCGCGGATCCGGACTCCGTGGCCGCCTTCTACGCCCAGTGGGGGATCGACCCCTCGTACCAGGCCCGCGGCGGACTCGTACCACCGGCGCCGACGGCTCCTGCCCGTCTCGTCCACCTGGTCCAGCGCCGCGCGACGCCGGTGGGGGCGGGCCTCGGCCGGACGACCGGCTGGATCCACCGCGCGGTCCTCGCGCAGCGCGGCGTCCGAACGGTCCGAGGCGCCACGTACGTGCGCGTCGACGACGCGGGCCTGCACCTCCTCGTGGACGGCGAGCCGGTGCGCCTCGACGTCGACACCGTCGTCGTGTGCGCCGGCCAGGAGCCGCAGCGCGAGCTGTACGACGCGCTTCTGGCGGCAGGCGTCCCGGTCACCCTCGTCGGCGGAGCGGACGTCGCGCTCGAGCTCGACGCGGAGCGTGCCATCCGGCAGGCGACGGAGGTCGCCGCCGCCCTCTGAGCTGGGGGAGCGCTCCCCGGAAACTCCCCGCAACCGCGCGCAGTCCCGTGACGCGGCTGGGAGCGGCTGGTTGGATCGAGGGGTGCACTCGACCCTCGCCTCGCTGGACGCCCGTACGCTCAAGACCCTCTACCGCATCAAGGCCCACGTGTACGGCCGGCGCGTGCCGGTCGAGCTGAGCGTGAACCACCTTCCCGGGGAGCCCGTGGGTTTCGACGAGGCGACGGCGGGCGAGTTCGTCCCGTTCGCGCTGGGCTCGAGGTGGGGCAAGGGCTGGGGTACGTCGTGGTTCAAGATCACGGTGACCAAGCCGGCCGACGCCGAGGGCCGGTGGGAGCTCGTCCTCGACCCCGGCTTCAACACGGACATGCCCGGCTTCCAGTCCGAGGGGCTGTTCTGGAGCACGGACGGCCTGCCGCTCAAGGGGCTCAACCCGCTCAACGGCTACCTCGCGCTGCCGGACCTCGCACCGGGCGAGTCGTACACGGTCTTCCTCGAGGCCGCCTCGAACCCGCCGGTCCACGAGAACCCGGACACGCGCTACTCGGACCTCGACACCTCGCCGGACGTCCCCCTCTACACGTTCCGGCTGGCCGAGCTCGCCCAGCTGGACGAGGAGGTGTTCGCGCTCGACCTCGACCTGTCCGTGCTGTTCGAGCTTCAGGCCGAGCTCCCCGTCGGCCCGCGTCAGGCGCAGATCAGGGACGCGATCGAGCGAGCGCTCGACGTGCTCGATGTCCGGGACGTCTCGGGTACGGCCACCGCCGCACGCGGGGAGCTCGCCCCGGCGCTCGCCGGCCCTGCTCACGCGGGGGAGCACACCATCTCGGCGGTCGGCCACGCCCACATCGACTCCGCGTGGCTCTGGCCGATCCGGGAGACGATGCGCAAGTGTGCGCGCACGTTCTCCAACGTCGCGACGCTCGCCGAGGACTACCCCGACCTCGTGTTCGCGTGCAGCCAGGTCCAGCAGTACGCGTGGATGCGCGACCACTACCCCGAGGTGTTCCGCCGCATCAAGAAGGCCATCGCCGACGGCACCTGGGCACCCGTGAGCGGGATGTGGGTCGAGTGCGACTCCAACCTGCCGGGCGGCGAGGCGATGGTCCGCCAGTTCACGTACGGCAAGAGGTTCCTCGCCGACGAGCTGGGCGTCGAGGTCAACGAGGTGTGGCTGCCTGACACCTTCGGCTACTCGGGCGCGCTGCCGCAGATCGCCCGGCTCGCCGAGGGGCGCTGGTTCATGAGCCAGAAGATGAGCTGGAACACGACCGACGTCTTCCCCCACCACACGTTCCGCTGGGAGGGCATCGACGGGACGAGGATCTTCACCCACTTCCCGCCGTCCGACACGTACAACGCCCAGGTCTTCGGCTCCGAGGTCGCCCGCTCGGCCCGCAACTTCAAGGACGCCGGGCCCGCGAACAGGTCGCTCATGGCGTTCGGCCACGGCGACGGCGGCGGCGGTCCCACGCGGGAGATGATGGAGCGCGCCCGCCGCCTGGCAGACCTCGAGGGGTCGCCGAAGGTCGTCGTCGAGAAGCCGCGCGACTTCTTCGCCAAGGCGGAGGCCGAGTACCCGCAGGCGCCCGTGTGGGTCGGGGAGATGTACCTCGAGTTCCACCGCGGCACGTACACGACGCACACAGAAGTGAAGCAGGGCAACCGCCGTACGGAGCACCAGCTGTACGAGGCGGAGCTGTGGGCGTCCACGGCGACGCTGCTCACCGGCGCGCCCTACCCCTACGACGAGCTCGACGAGCTGTGGCGCGAGGCGCTGCTCAACCAGTTCCACGACATCCTGCCCGGCTCCTCGATCCGCTGGGTCTACCGGGACGCCCGCGCCTCGTACGCCGCGTTGAACGACCGGCTCGAAGCCCTCATCGCCCGCTCGCTGGAGGCGCTGGGGACGACCGGCCGAGGCGACGCGGGAGCCCGGGACGGCCAGGTCGTCGCGAACGCCGCCCCGCACGCGCGCGCCGGTGTCGCGGCGCTCGGTGCCGGCCCCGCTGAGGGCTGCGGACACGTCCCCGTCCGGAGCGAGGGGGACTCGTACGTGCTCGACAACGGCCTGGTCCGCGTCACCGTCGGCCCCGAGGGCACGGTCACGTCGGTCCTCGACCTGGTCGCCGACCGCGAGCTGGTCCCGCCGGGCACGGCGGCGAACGTGCTGCAGCTCCACCCCGACTTCCCCATCACGTACGAGGCGTGGGACATCGACGAGTACTACCGCCACACCCGCACCGACCTCACCGGCCTCGACAGCATCGCCGTGGAGGGGGACGAGGTCGTGGTGAGCCGTTCGTTCGACTCCTCGACGGCCGTCCAGAGGCTGCGTCTGGCCGCGGGGTCACCCCGTCTGGACATCACCACCGAGGTGGACTGGCACGAGCGGGAGCGGCTGCTCAAGCTCGCCTTCCCGCTCGACCTCCACGCCACGACCTCGACGAGCGAGATCCAGTTCGGCCACGTCACGCGCCCCACCCACGCGAACACGAGCTGGGACGCGGCGAAGTTCGAGACGGCCGCGCAGCGGTGGGTGCACGTCTCCGAGGGCGGGTACGGCGTGGCGGTCGTGAACAAGGGCACGTACGGGCACGACATCTCGCACCCGCCCACCGGCGACTCGCGAGGCGCCCTGCCCACCGTGGTCCGGCTCTCGCTGGTCCGCGGACCCGTCTACCCCGACCCGCTCGCCGACGAGGGCCGTCACACGTTCGAGTGCTCGCTGCTCGTGGGCGACATCGCCGACGCCACCCGGGAGGGCTATGCCAAGGCGCTCCCCGTGCGGACGGTCAAGGGCTCCGGCTGGGACCCGGTCGTCACGTGCTCCAACCCCGACGTCGTCGTCAGCGCGGTCAAACTCGCCGACGACCGCTCGGGTGACGTCATCGTCCGCGTGTACGAGTCGCGCGGGTCACGCGCCTCCGCCGACCTGCGTTTCGGGTTCGACCACGAGGACATCTCGGTCGTCAACCTCCTCGAACGTACGGACGGGGAGTCCGAGACGCTCACGGACGTCGAGCGGACCGGCGACGGGATGCGGCTGCGGCTTCGTCCGTTCCAGATCTCAACCCTCAGGGTCAAGGTGAGAAAGGCTTCCTGACCAGCAGAGTTCCCGTACGGCTGGAGTACGCTCCGAGCGCCCGCCCCGACCATCGTCGCCTCACCACCCCTGGGTGCGGACCGTCCACGCAGGACGCGCACGAGCCAAGGAGACGCGGATGCGGCTACGTCGGAGCCTCACGGTCATCGGGGTGGTGGCCGCACTCGCGGCGCTGCCCGTCGTCCCTGCCCAGGCGGATCCGACGACGCAGACGTACATCGTGCAGCTCGCGGCCGGGGTCTCCGCCGACAAGGCGGTACCCCAGCTCATGGGGCCCGGCGCCCGGGCGGTCCACAAGGTCTTCCAGGGCGGCATCGCGAAGCTCAGCGCGACGGCCGCTGCCGCCCTCGCGAGGAACCCGCAGGTGAAGTCCGTCACGCCGGACACGGTCGTCCACGCGTCGGCCACCGAGCTCAACGCTCCGTGGGACCTCGACGTGCTCGACAGCCCCACCGCGACCACCGACGGCTCGTACACGTACCCCAACGACGGCACGGGCGTCACCGTGTACGTCATCGACTCCGGCATCCAGCGCACCCACACCCAGTTCACGAGTGCGACGATCGGCGCGGGCTACGACTTCGTCGACAACGACAGCGATCCGTCC
>DASSQF010000097.1:0-4877 GCA_035702685.1 Propionibacteriaceae bacterium | reverse complement strand
GCCTGCCGGGGCTGGGGGCCTCCCTGCGCGACCCGGTGACGCTCGGCGTCATCTGCGGCCTGGTCCTCGGCAAGCCCGTCGGCATCGTCGCGACGTCCTTCCTTGTCACGAGGTCGCGCCACCTGTCGCTGGACGAGTCGGTGGCGTGGCCGGACATCGCCGGCGTCGGCGTGCTGGCGGGGATCGGCTTCACCGTGTCACTGCTCGTCGCGGAGCTGAGCTTCCCGGCCGACGGGGCAGCCCACGACGACGCCAAGCTGGGCGTCCTCGTCGCCTCGCTCACCGCCTCCCTGCTGGCGGCCGTCGTGCTGGGGTTCCGGAACCGCCGCTACCGGGCGCTCGAGCGGTCCCAGGCCACGACGCCAGACGGCGAGGCCGACGGCGCGACCGCGTGACGCCCGGTCAGATCACCGACCCGCGTGGTCGGCGGCTGCGCTCGCGCCGGAACAGGAGCCAGGCCGCGAGGACGCCTCCGAGCGCCCCGCCGAGGTGGCCCTGCCACGAGACCCCCGTGCTCATGGGGAACACGCCGAGCAGCACCGAGCCGTAGAGGAACGCGATGACCAGGCCGAGCACGATGTGCGGCCACCGGCGGCTGAGGAAGCCGCGGACGATGAGGTACGTGATCCAGCCGAAGATGACACCGGACGCGCCGAGCACGAGGTAGTGGATCGGCGTGAGGAGCCAGGCGAGGATGCCCGAGGTCACCCAGCCGGTGACGGTCGCCACCACCCACTGCCGGAGCCCGCTCGCCCAGATGGCCGTCCCGAGGACGAACAGCGGCAACGAGTTGGCCGCGACGTGCGCGAAGCTCGCGTGGAGCAGGGGAGCGAACACGATGCCGTCGAGGCCCTCGATGTTCCAGGGACGGATGCCGAGCCCGTCGAGCGCATGGTTCGTGAGCGTGTCGACGCCCTCGATGAGCCACAGGACCGCGACGACGGCGGCCATGACCAGCGCGCCCGTACGGAGCCGGCGCCAGTCGATGGTGACACGTGACATGGGCTCAGCATGGCACCGCGACCTGTGGCGGGGCTGGGAGTGCGTGGAGCGGCTACCCTCGTCCGGTGGCAGGTCCGCTCCCCGACGGTGATCCCGTCCCCGACGACGGCGCCCTCCCGGCGTCCGCGCTCGCCGCGGGGGACGGGAGCCTCGCGCTGTACCTGCACGTCCCGTACTGCGCGAGCCGGTGCGGCTACTGCGACTTCAACACGTACACGGCGGCCGAGCTGGGGGCGTCCCCTGGCGCTTCGCAGACGTCGTACGTCGACGGCGCCCTCGCCGAGGTGGCCCTCGCGCGACGCGTCCTCGGTCCCCGTCGCGTGACGAGCATCTTCGTCGGCGGAGGCACGCCGACGCTGCTCGCGTCCGACACGCTCGTCACCCTGGTCGGAGCGGTGGACGACGCGTTCGGGCTCGCCGACGGCGCCGAGGTGACGACGGAGGCCAACCCCGAGTCGGTCACCCCCGACTCGCTGGCGGCGCTGCGCGCCGGCGGCTTCACGCGCGTCTCCTTCGGGATGCAGTCGGCCGTGCCGCACGTGCTGAGGACGCTGGACCGGGTCCACACGCCGGGGCGTGCGGCGGAGGCGGTCTCCGAGGCGCGCGCGGCGGGCTTCGGGGACGTGTCGCTCGACCTCATCTACGGCACGCCCGGCGAGTCGCTCGACGACTGGCGCACCTCCCTCGAGGCGGCCCTCGCCGCCGAGCCCGATCACCTCAGCGCCTACGCGCTCATCGTCGAGGAGGGGACGCCTCTCGCGCGTCGCATCCGGCGGGGCGAGCTGCCCGCGCCGGACGACGACGACCTCGCCGACAAGTACCTCCTCGCCGACGAGCTGCTCGGCGAGGCGGGCTACGACTGGTACGAGCTGAGCAACTGGGCGCGCCCCGGTCACGAGTGCCGCCACAACGTGGCGTACTGGCGTTCGATGGACTGGTGGGGCATCGGCGCGGGCGCCCACTCGCACGTCGGCGGTGTCCGCTGGTGGAACGTGAAGCACCCCGCTGCGTACGCCCAGCGGCTGGCCTCCGGACGCAGCCCGGGACACGCCCGTGAGGTGCTCACGGCGGACCAGCAGCGCGTCGAGCAGGTCCGTCTGGAGATCCGGCTCGCCGACGGCCTGGCCTCGTCGAGCCTCTCCCGTACCGAGGTCGCCCGGGTGGCCGACCTGGTGGAGCGGGGCCTGCTCGTCCGGCGTGGTGACCGTCTGGTCCTCACGCTCGAGGGACGACTTCTCGCCGACGCCGTCGTGCGCGAGCTGCTCGACTGAACGGGCAGGCGCAGCTGGATCGCGAGCACGTAGACCGTGTTGCCTAGGCCCCGGCCGCGTCCTTGAGCTGCTGCAGCGTGGCCATGCGTGCCAGGAGCTGGTCCACCACCTCGTCCGTCGGGTCCGGTGTCAGCAGCCGCGCGAGCCAGGACTCGCGACTCGCGGTGATGCTGCGGGCGATGGAGGCGTCGGGTCCCAGGGCCTCGAAGCCGTGCATGCCGCCAGGCACGACGTGGAGCTCGCAGTCCCCGCCGTCGCGCCAGATGGCCGTCGCGAACGCCGTGTCCTCGTCGCGGAAGGGGTCCGAGCTGCCGACGCCGATGTGCACGGGAGGCAGGCCTCCCAGCCAGCTGGCTCGTCCCGGAGCGTCGTAGGGGGACACGTCGTCGGTGCCGCGCGCCGCCCCCAGCAGTGCCGTCCATCCCACCTCGTTCGCCCTGGCATTCCAGACGGTGACCGAGTCGTGCTGCCGGACTGACGTGGACGAGTTCCGGTCGTCGAGCATCGGGCACATGAGCATCACGCCGAGGAGGGCCGGGCCACCGCGGTCGCGGGCCAGCAGCATCGCCCCTGCTGCCAGACCGCCCCCAGCGCTGCCGCCGGACAGGACGATGCGGGCGGGGTCGAGGCCGAGATCCGCCGCGTGCGCCGCCGTCCAGGTGAGCCCGGCGTAGCAGTCCTCCACGGGGATCGGCGCGGGGTTCTCGGGCGCGAGCCGGTACTCGACCGAGACCATGGTGCCGCCGTACAGGGTGAGCCAGTGCAGCGGGTCGTCAGGGATGCTGAACCTGTACCCGCCGACCATCCCGCCGCCATGGACCCAGACGAAGCCGGGTCCTGTCTCGGTGTCGTCGCGACGCCGCCAGATCGAGACGGTGATGGGCTCGTCCTCGTACCCGGGGATGCTCTCCTCGCGATGGGTGAGGGCGGGGAACTGCGACAGGACCGCCTGCAGGCTGTCGAGCGACGCCTCCCGGTTCGGCACGATCGCCTCCGGGGTCAGCACAGGGAACGGCACCGCGTCCACGATGACCTGCGTGGTGGGGTCGAACGGCGGTCTCGGGGTCTCTCCGTAGGCGTCGCCGCCGCGGGGAGGAGCGACCATCGGAGGAAGGCCGTGGGCCGGACCAGGCATGTCGTCGTCCTGTCTGCTCGTCGAGCGTCCTTGCTGCTGTCCGCATCGTGTCACGGCGCGCCTCGACAGGACCACAAGGGCGTCGCCCGTAGCCTCACGGGGTGACACGAGACCGCTACCGAGACGTGCTCGCCCCGGAGAACCGGCCCCAGAAGGCCGTGCTGCCCAAGGTGACCGTGGAACGGGACATGGTCGTGGAAGAGGGGCTGACAGGGTTCTGCGGGGCGGTCGTCGCCTGGGAGAACGGCATCGTCGTGCTCGAGGACCGCCGGCTGAAGCGACGCTCGTTCCCCATCGGCAAGGGGTTCCTCCTCGAGGGCAGGCCCGTCGAGCTCGTCTCCCCGGCGCGCCAGGCTCCCGTACGGGCGACGCACACCGCCTCCGGATCCCGTGTGGCGGAGGCCGGCCGTGCGCGAGTGGCCGTGCCCAGCCGTATCTACGTCGAGGGCCGCCACGACGCGGAGCTCGTCGAGAAGGTGTGGGGCGACGACCTGCGGCACGTGGGCGTGGCCGTCGAGTTCCTGGGCGGGGTCGACGACCTTCCGGCGATCGTCGAGCAGTTCCGTCCCAGCCGCGACAGGCGCCTCGGTGTCCTCGTCGACCACCTCGTGCCGGGCAGCAAGGAGACCCGGCTGGTGGAGCAGGTACGGACGGGTCCCTTCGGAACGTACGTGCTCGTCACCGGCCACTCGTACATCGACATCTGGCAGGCGGTGAAGCCCACGACGCTGGGCATCCCGGCATGGCCGGCGGTGCCCAAGGGCGAGGACTGGAAGAAGGGGACCTGCGCGCGGCTCGGCTGGCCGCACGCCGACCAGGCGGACATCGCGGCGGTGTGGCGCGCGATCCTCGGCAAGGTCACGACGTGGAAGGACCTCGACCGTCGCCTGGTGACCGAGGTGGAGCGGCTGATCGACTTCACGCAGGACCTCTGAGGACCCCCTACCCTGTCAGGCGTGACTGAGCTCCTCCACGGCGAGTACAAGGTTCCCGGCGGCAAGCTCGTGGCGGTGGACCTGCGGGCCCAGCAGGGGCACCTGGCGCAGGTACGGGTCAGCGGCGACTTCTTCCTCGACCCGGACGAGGCGCTCGACGTCATCGACGGCGCGCTGGAGGGGCTGAGCACGTCGACGGCGGTCGGCGAGCTCACCACCCACATCGAGGACGCCCTGACCAGAGCCCGTACGGAGGCCCTTCTGCCCCGGCCCGTCACGATGGCGGGGTTCGACGCCCGTGCGGTGGCCATGGCCGTACGTCGGGCGCTGGGTCACGCGACCAGCTGGAGCGACCACACCTTCACGTACCTCGACCCGGGTCCCCTCGACCCCGCGCTGCACGCCGCGCTCGACGAGGTCCTCGGCCGCGAGCTGGCGGCCGGTCGCCGCGGGCCCACTCTCCGGTTCTGGGAGTGGGAGAACCCGGCCGTGGTCATCGGCTCGTTCCAGTCGCTGCGCAACGAGGTCGACGCC
>DASSQF010000096.1:0-4020 GCA_035702685.1 Propionibacteriaceae bacterium | reverse complement strand
TCGTGAAGCGCCTCACCGACGCCCCGACCGTCAACGACCTCAAGCTCGAGTTGACCGAGTCGGGACAGACCGCGGCTGCGTCAGCAGTCTCCGCCTCCCTGGCCGCCTGTACCGGGCAGAAGTCGTTCGCCCCCACGGGCTGCCCGTTCAGGCTCTCCGTTCCCACCGCCGACCCCAGCACGGTCGCCTGGACGCTCCTGTCGAGCCCCACCGACGACATGCGGGTCACGGTCTCGGCCACCGACGTGCGCCGGAGCACCGTCGAGGTGCCGCTCCGGCTGCGGATCTCGTACGCCGACGGGACGGGCTCCGTCTCGCAGGACCTGGCCACCGTGCAGGCGGTGGGCAGCGTGGACCTGGTCGCCGCCTCCCCCACGGTCACCTGGACGTCCTGAACGGACACCGGCCCCGACCGACGAGGACGATGATTGGGACGAGGGACACCACCCCTGTAAAGTCCACGCGAACCGATTGGTCGAGAACCCGGCCATAGGCTGGGACCGTCTCGGCCCCGATACGAGGAACTGATGAGCCTGGAGGCACTTCCGGCGCCGGCGCCGGACGCACAGCTCGGCGCCCACGTGGATGCCACGGGCACGCGCTTCTCCCTCTGGGCCCCTCGGGCGACGCGGGTCGAGCTCGCCCTCATCGCCCCGGACCACACCCAGCACAACGTGGACCTCGAGGCGTGCCAGAGCGGCGTCTGGTCGACGTACGTCGAGGGGGTCGGTGACGGGCAGCTGTACGGCTACCGGGTGCACGGCCGCTGGGACCCCGACACCGGCCAGCGGTTCAACCCGGCCCGCCTCCTCATGGACCCGTACGCGCGCGCCTACACGGGCGGCGTCGACTACGCCGGCCCGATCCGGGACCACCTGCGGGAGTCCAACTTCCTCATCAACACGACGGACTCCTTCTCGGCGGTACCCCTGTCGGTTGTCGTGGCGCCGACGCCACCCCCTCCGCCCGTCACCCGCCGCCCCATGTCGGACAGCGTCATCTACGAGCTGCACGTCAAGGGCTACACGCGCCTCCACCCGCGGGTCCCCGAGCACCTGCGCGGCACGTACGCGGGCCTCGCCCACCCGGCGGTCGTCGACCACCTCGTCGCCACGGGAGTGACGGCCGTGGAGCTGCTCCCGGTCCACCACTTCGTCTCCGAGCCGTTCGTCGTCGGCTCCGGTCTCACGAACTACTGGGGCTACAACTCGATGGGCTTCTTCGCCCCTCACGAGGCGTACGGGTCCGTACGAGCACCAGGTGCCCAGGTCGCCGACTTCAAGGAGATGGTCGCCGCGCTCCACGAGGCCGGGATCGAGGTGATCCTCGACGTGGTCTACAACCACACCGGCGAGGGCGGCCACGAAGGGCCGACGCTGAGCTTCCGCGGCATCGACCACGGCGGCTACTACCGGCTCACCCCGGACAACAAGAACGACTACGACGTCACCGGTACCGGCAACTCGCTCGACACGAGCGAGCCCGGTGTCCAGCGCCTCGTCATGGACTCGCTGCGCTACTGGGTCCAGGAGATGGGCGTCGACGGCTTCCGCTTCGACCTCGCGACGACGCTCATCCGGGACGCGAACCACCACGTCGACCAGAGCCACCCCCTGAAGCTCGCGATGGAGAGCGACCCGGCGCTCGAGGGGGTCAAGCTCATCGCCGAGCCGTGGGACATCGGCCCCTACGGCTACCAGGTGGGCAAGTGGGGACCCGGCTGGAGCGAATGGAACGACCAGTTCCGCGGGTACGTGCGCGACTACTGGCGCGGACGCACGAGCGGCGTCCAGGAGCTGGCCACCCGTCTCTCCGGCTCGCCCGACCTGTACGACCGGGGCGGACGCACTCCCGCCGCCAGCGTCAACATCATCACCGCCCACGACGGGTTCACGGCCAGGGACCTCGTCTCGTACGACCGCAAGCACAACGACGCGAACAAGGAGCACAACCGCGACGGCACCGACGACAACCGGTCCTGGAACTGCGGTGTCGAGGGCGAGACGGACGACGAGGCCGTGAACGCGCTGCGGCGACGTCAGGTGAAGAACCTGCTGGCGACGATGGTGCTGTCGTTCGGGACCCCCATGATCACCGCGGGCGACGAGCTGGGCCGCACCCAACGGGGCAACAACAACGCGTACTGCCAGGACGGTCCCATCTCGTGGGTGGAGTGGGACGGCCTTGGCCCCTGGGACGAGGTGCGTGACTTCACCGCTCGCCTCCTCGCGCTCCGCGCCGAGCACACCGTCCTGAGGTCGCCGGTCTTCCGGCACCGGAGCGACGTGCTCGACAGCCGTCGGCTCCCGCTGGGCAGGTACGACCTGGCCTGGCTCAACGGCTACTCGGGAGAGATGACGACCGACGACTGGCACGACGACGGCCGGGCCACGCTCGGCATGTACGTCTCGGACCCGTCCGAGGCGTTCGTCACCTGGTTCCACAACGGCGACTACCAGGTGGAGATCACGCTGCCCGACCTGCCCTGGGGCAGCGCGTACCGCATCCTTCTCCACACCGGCAGCGAGGACGAGCTGCCGGATCCCGACGTCGCCCTGTCCTCCGGGACAGTCATGACCCTGCCGCCGCGCAGCGTCGTGGTCATGCGTGCGGAAGTGCCCACGCGTACGACCCGCAGCCGTAGGCGCGCGCCGTCAACGGCCGCCTCCCTCGCAACCACCGTCGGCTGACCCCTGACGACGCTGATCCTCAGGCGGGCAGAGGGTTCCCGATCGCGACCCAGGCCAGCACGAGGCAGTTCGCGACGACCGTGAGCCAGTACACCGTCTGGAACGGTCGCTTCCGCGTCTTGTGGCGGAAGAGGTGCTGGGCCAGGAGCGCGCCTGGCCACCCGCCGAGCAGCGACACGACCTGGAGCGTCGCCTCGCGCGTCCTCCATCCTCCGGCGACCGCCGCCGTCTTGTCGACCCGGTACATGACCACAGCGACCGGGCTGAGCACCAGGGAGACGGCGGGCACGATGACGGGCAGCGTCCCGAGCGCGGTGAGCACGCAGAGCAGCGCGAGGAAGGACCCCGAGACGGCCCCGGCGGCGAGGACGGCAGGACGGACAGGCTTCCTGAACCCGGTACGGCCGACGTAGCGCACGTCGTGGGCGCGGAGCCGTCCCCGGTCGTCCCTGCTCGCGCCGAAGGCGACCCTGGCGCCGACACGCGGGCCCGTCCCCCGCGGCAGCTCCGTGACATGGACGAAGACGTCCGACCCGCCGGCGTCGGGCCTGATGAACCCGAACCCTCGCGCATCGTCCCAGCGGGTGATGGACCCCTGCTCCTGCGACATTCCCCACCTCGTACCGAGTTCCGGCCGGGCGGGCCGCGGTCGGAGCATATCGAGGACGGCTGCGGGCACGACGAGATGCCTCGCTGGACCTGTCAGCACGTCTCCCGACGACGTCGCTGGCACTCTGGTGAGGTGATTCTGCCGCCGGTGAGGGACCCGCGGATGGTGACGATCCGCCGGGGTGGCTCGCTCACGGACGCCGACCATCGGCTGCTGGCCCTCTGGGCCGGCATGTGCGCCGAGCACGTGCTGGAGCTGTTCGAACGTGAGAGGCTGGAGGACCCTCGTCCGCGAGAGGCGATCGACGCGGCTCGGGCCTGGGCGCGGGGCGACCTGCCGATGATGCGGGCGCGAGCCGTCGGCGGTCATGCCATGGGAGCGGCGAGGCCGCTGCGAGGGGCTGCCAGGTTCGCGGCGTACGCGGCGGGACAGGCGGCCTGCGTCGGCCATGTCGCGGAGCACGACCTGGGCGCGGCGGCGTACGCGATCAGAGCGGCTCAGGCCGCAGAACCGGACAACCCTCGTGCGGGGCTCGCGGAACGGGACTGGCAGAGAGCCGTGCTGCCCCACGAGATCCGGGAGCTCGTCCTCGATGACCAGGCCCGCCGGAACGACCTCTGCTGGGGCGTCTTCGCCGACTGACACCGCCGGAAGCCCGTTGAGTGCCGCCGGCGACGGGAACGCTGCCCCTGAGGGCGGACGTGCTCAGGTGGGTCGCCC
>DASSQF010000095.1:0-2718 GCA_035702685.1 Propionibacteriaceae bacterium | reverse complement strand
GTCGTCGCCGTGAACGAGCGCGTGCAGGTGGACGGGGTCCCGATCCCCGAGGAGCGCTTCGTCGCGTACGTCAACGAGTTCCTCCCCCTCGCGGCCGCGCTCGGGCGCGAGCTCACGTACTTCGAGCTCGGCGTCGGGCTCGCGCTGTGGGTGTTCGCGCGCGAGGGCGTCGAGTACGCGGTCGTCGAGGTCGGCATCGGCGGGACGCGTGACGCGACGAACGCGCTGCAGTCGCCGGACAAGCTGTGCGTCGTGTCGGCCATCGGCCTCGACCACACCGAGCTGCTCGGCGACTCGGTGCACGCGATCGCCGCGCACAAGGCCGGCATCGTGGGGAAGGGAAACACCGTCGTCGTCGTCGACCAGGACGACACCGTCCTCGACATCGTCAACGAGCGCGCCTGCGACGTGGGCGGCCGAATGGTCGTCGCCGTGCCGCCCGAGGGCGCGCCGTACCAGGAACGCAACCTGACCCTGGCACGAGCGGCGGTCGGTGAGCTGGCACGGCGCGACGGGTTCGCCGTGCCGGAGGTCGAGGTCAGCGAGACGCCCCCCGGCCGGTACGAGCGGTTCGCGTGCGCCGGGCGACGGCTCGTCCTCGACGGCGCGCACAACTCCCAGAAGATGGCGGCGCTGGTGGGCGCGCTGCAGGACGACGGGCTCACCGGGATGGCGGCCATGGCGACGCTGCTCCAGGCGCCCGACACGAAGCTGTCGGCGACGCTGTCCCTGCTCGCCCCCGTCGTGACGCACCTCGTCGTCCCCGAGTACGAGCTGGGCGGCGGCGACAAGGTGAAACGCTCGTTCCCGGCCGAGGTGGTGGCCCGCGAGGCGCGCGCCCTGGGCATCGACACGGAGGTCGTACGGAGCCCCGCGGCCGGCCTAGAACGGCTGCAGGACCGGCCGGAGCGCGACCTGCTCGTCACAGGGTCGCTGTACCTCGTGTCGCTCGTCCGCCCGTACGTGCGTGCCTGGTGGGGATCCTCGGTCCGGTCGTTCTGACCGCACTGGCGCCGTCCGGGCACGAGGAGTTCGGAGGAGCACGCGCCGGGGCCGTCGATAATGGCGCCATGACCGATCCGATCGAGACGATCCGCACGCTGCTCGCCGAGCGGGTCCCCGCCGGCCGTCCCGCGTTCGTCGGCGTCGACGGGCTGAGCTGTGCGGGGAAGACGACGTTCGCGGACCGGCTGGCGACCGCGCTCGGGGGAGACGTCGTCCACGGCGACGACATGTCCCGGCCGGGTCGCCCGCTGTGGGAGCACGAGCGGTTCGTGTCGGAGGTGTACGAGGCCGTGCGCGCTGATGGCGCCGCCACGTACAGGCGCTGGCACTGGACGAGCCAGGAGCCGGGCGAGCAGCTGAGCGTCGCGCGGACCCCGGTCATCGTGGAGGGCATCCACGTGACCGACGAGGCCGTCGACGTGCCGTGGGACGTGCGCGTCTGGGTCAGCGTCGACGAGGACGTACGCATCGAGCGGGCGCGGGAGCGTGAGGGCGGCGCCCGCTGGGAGTGCTGGTCGACGAACTGGATGCCGCAGGAGGCCGCGTACGTCGAAGCCCAGCATCCGGAGACGAGGGCCGACGTGCTCGTGGACGGAGCCTCGTGAGGGTCGACCTCAACGCGGACCTCGGGGAGTCGTACGGGGCGTGGATCATGGGCGACGACGAGGCGCTGCTCGACGTCGTGACGAGCGCGAACGTCGCGTGCGGGTTCCATGCGGGTGACCCCGCGACGATGCTCCGTACGTGCCGGGCGGCTGCGGCGCGAGGCGTCACGGTGGGTGCCCACCCCTCGTACCCGGACCTCGTGGGCTTCGGCCGGCGGCACCTCAGCGTCACGCCCTCGGAGCTCACGGCCATGACGATCTACCAGCTCGGCGCGCTGGCCGCCTGCTGTACGGCCGCCGGGACACGCCTCGCGTACGTCAAGCCCCACGGCGCCCTGTACCACGACCTGTCCCGAGACGTGGAGCTGGCGAGGGCGTTCATTCTGGGTGTGGCCGAGCTGGCGCCTCTGGCAGTCCTGGGGCCGGCCGGTTCCGAGCTGCTGGCCGCCGCGGCGGACCTGGGGCTTCCGACGGCAGCGGAGGTGTTCGCGGACCGAGGGTACCGAGCGGACGGCACGCTGGTGCCGCGCAGCGAGCCGCACGCACTCGTCGAGAGCGAGGACGAGGTGGCCCGGCGCGTCGTGGCGATGGTGACGCGGGGGACGGTTCAGGCCGTCGACGGGAGCGACGTACGGGTGGTCGCCGACTCGGTCTGCCTGCACTCGGACACCCCGGGTGCGGTGGCGCTGGCGCGACGCGTCCGTACGGCGCTCGAGGCCGCGGGAGTCGAGCTGAGCCCCTTCGCATGAGGCTGCTGCCGAGCGGGGAGCGGGCTGTGCTGGTGGAGCTCGCAGGGATCGAGGAGGTGCTCGCGCTGGCCGAGCCGGTACGGGACCTGCCGGGCGTGGAGGACGTCGTGCCGGGGGAGCGCACGCTGCTCGTCACCGTGGCGGCGCCGGAGGAGCTCGCGGGTGTGCGGCAGGCGGTGGCCGGGATCGCCGGTTTCGGGGGTCTCGAGGGGGTGCGGGCGCCTGTTTCGGGCGGGACGCGCGTCGAGACGGCCAGAACCGGCGCGGGACGGTTGTCAGCCGCGCAGGGGACGCTCGAGATCGGGGTCGTCTACGACGGTCCAGACCTCGAGGACGTCGCCTCCCACACCGGGCTGTCG
>DASSQF010000094.1:0-4607 GCA_035702685.1 Propionibacteriaceae bacterium | reverse complement strand
GGTACGGGCTCGTCCGCGTCGTCCTGCGCGATGACCTTGCCGAGCTGGCGGTCGCGCGCGGCCCTCTCCTCACGCCGCAGCCGCGCGAACTCGGTCGCGTCCATCACCGCGGTGGGCTCGCCATGTCCGGCGGTGGCTGCTCCGGCAGCGGCCCCAGCAGCGGCGGCCGCGGGCATCGCGACGGTGGGAGCCTCGTCACGGTACAGGGAACGCTGGGAGCCGGTCGTCTCCGCCTCGGAGTCGATGGCGCCTTCCGGCGGCACCTGCCGGGCGTTGGGGTGTACCTCGGCCCAGGACGCCGGGGGCTCGTGGCGTCGTACGTGTGTGTCCTCGTCGACGGCGGCCTCGCCTGTCCGCTCCGCGGGTGCCTCGCCGACAGGAGCCTGGTCGGCCTCACGCTCGCGCTCGACATCACGCTCGGCCTCGCGCCTGCGCTCGTGCTCGGCGACGGCGCCGGCCGCGGCCGTACCGCCGACGAGTGCACCGCCGGCAGCGGCAGGTGCAGCCCCGGACGTGCGCTCGTCCTGACGTGCGAGAGCCTCCTCGGGCTCGGGGATCCGGTCCTCCGACCTGGCGACGTCCCGGTCCGTCTCGGCAGCACGCTCCTCGGAGGTCAGCGGGCCGGTCTGGGAGACCTGCTCGTCGGCCCTGGCCGCCTGTTCCGCCGCAACGTCCCGCGAGCCGATCGGCTCTCCGGCAGGCGTCACCGGCTCCCGGGAGGCCGCTGTCTCGGTGTCCCGCGAGGTGGTGGGCTCTCCGGCAGGCGTCAAGGGCTCACGGGAGGCCGCAGTCTCAGGGGTGTGGCCGGCAGGCTCGGCCACAGCACCCTGCTCATCCGTCTCGTCGACGGCGTCGGGCTCGTCAGTCTGGGTGAACCACGAGATGGCCTTGTCGACGCGTTCACGCATGGGGTGCGACTCGTCCGGTTGGTTCGTCACGGCTTCTCCTCGGTCCAGATCCTCGGGTGGTCAGACGTGGTCATCGTCCCACTCGGCCCTCCGCAGCCGGGGGAGCCCGGCGCGCGCGCCGTCCGAATGGAGGGCCCTCGCAGCGGCGTAGGGTCGGGCGCGTGAGCAGACAACGTGTCGTCCGCATGAGCAAGCACCCTGTGGTCCGGGCCGGCAATGACGCTGCTGCCCCGGCCCTGCCGGAGCTCACGGAGCCGGTCGCGGTGAGTCGGCGTGCGATCGACCGCTACGCCTACGCCCATGACGCCTCCCACTACCAGCTCGTCCCCGACGCGGTGGCCACCCCGACGAACGCCGCACAGGTGGCGGCGCTGTTCCGGGCGGCCAAGGCGGCCGGGAGAACGCTCACGTTCCGTGCCGGTGGCACCTCGTTGTCCGGTCAGGCGGGCACCTCCGACATCGTCGTCGACACCCGTCACCACTTCCGTACCGTCTCCGTTACCCATGACGGCAGCGTTTTCACGGCGGGGCCGGGCACGACGGTCAGCCGCGCCAACGCCTCGCTCCGCCGGTACGGCCGAATGCTCGGCCCGGATCCCGCCTCCGAGATCGCCTGCACGATCGGCGGCATCGTCGCGAACAACTCGTCGGGGATGACGTGCGGGACCCACGCGAACCCGTACGCGACGCTCGACTCCCTCGTCGTCGTGCTGCCGACCGGGACGGTGCTCGACACGGCCGCCGCCGACGCGGACGAGACGCTGCGCCTCCTCGAGCCTCGCCTGTACGAGGGGCTCGCGTCGCTGCGTACCCGCGTGCTCGCCGACCCTGCCCTCGTCGCCTCGATCCGCCGCCGGTTCTCGATGAAGAACACGATGGGGTACGCCGTCAACGCGCTGCTCGACTTCGACGGCCCCGTCGACATGCTCGCCCACCTGCTCGTCGGCAGCGAGGGCACGCTCGGCTTCATCGCCGAGGCCCGGTTCCGTACCCTCCCCATCCCCGCACACGTCGGGACCGCGCTGCTCACCTTCCCGTCCCTCGCCGCCGCCACCGAATCGCTGCCTGCCCTCGTCGACTCCGGCCTTGCCGTCGTCGAGCTCATGGACGCCGCGTCCTTGCGTGTCGCCCAGGGCCTGGTGGGCACGCCCGAATCGATCGCCGCGCTGCACGTCGCCGACCACGCCGCCTTCCTCGTGGAGCACCACGCGACCGAGGTGGAGGACCTGGCCGACCGTATGGAGGCGCTCGACCGTCTCGCCGCCGGCCTGCCGCTCGCGATGCCCGTCGCGATCGCCGCCGACGCCGCCGAGAAGGCGCGGCTGTGGAAGGTGCGCAAGGGCCTGTACACGTCGGTCGCCGGGTCGCGGCCGTCCGGGACGACGGCGCTGCTCGAGGACGTGTGCGTACCGGTCGAGAGCCTTCTGGCCACGTGCGACGGGCTGGCCGAGCTGTTCGCGAGGCACGGGTACGAGTCGAGCGTGATCTTCGGCCACGCACGCGACGGCAACATCCACTTCATGATCAACGAGCGCTTCAGCGAGGCCGACTCCGTGAGGCGGTACGAGGCGTTCACCGCCGACATGGTCGACCTCGTGCTGGGCCAGGACGGCAACCTCAAAGCCGAGCACGGTACCGGCCGGATGATGGCGCCGTACGTGGAGCGCCAGTACGGGCGCGACCTGTACGAGGTGATGCGGGAGATCAAGCGGCTCGTCGACCCCGACCTGCTGCTCAGCCCCGGTGTCGTGCTGCCGGTGGAAGGGGCGTCCGCCGACCTCGACGTGTCCACGTTGAAGCTCCCCGTCACCGTCGAGTCCGAGGTCGACAGGTGCGTGGAGTGCGGGTTCTGCGAGCCCACCTGCCCGTCGAAGGACCTCACGCTCACGCCGAGACAGCGCATCGCGCTGCGTCGGGACATGGTGACGCTGCGCGGCGCCGGGGAGGTCGCACTCGCCGACGAGATCGAGCAGGACTATGCGTACGCGGGCGTGGACACGTGCGCCGTCGACGGCATGTGCGGCCTTGCCTGCCCGGTGTCCATCAACACCGGCGACCTCACGAGGCGGCTCCGCCGCGAAGGTGCCAACCCGGTCCTGTCGACGGCGTGGGGCGTGGCGGCCCGGGGCTGGGGAGCGGGGACGCGGGCGGGTGGCGTCGCGATGCGCGTGGCCGACGCGCTGCCGGCACCACTCGTGACCGGTGTCACCGCGATCGCCCGCAAGGTGGTCGGGGAGGACGTCATGCCCCTCTACGACGGGCGGCTGCCGGGCGGCGGCGCTCCGCGCGTGCCGGGCCGTGTCGGGACGGGCAGTCCCCACGCCGTGTACCTGCCCGCGTGCATCCAGACCATGTTCGGCCCCGAGCCAGGGGGTGACGGGGTCATGGCCGCGTTCCGGGAGGTGTGCGAGCGCGCCGGCGTCACCGTCGAGGTGCCTGAGGGCGTCGGCAGCATGTGCTGCGGCACGCCCTGGAAGTCGAAGGGGTACGTCTCCGGCTACGAGGCGGTGAGCGACCGCACCCTGCCCCGGCTGTGGGAGGCGACCGACCACGGCAGGCTCCCTGTCGTCGTCGACGCGGCGAGCTGTACGGAGGGCTTCCGGGTCATGGTCGAGCACGCCGGCCACGCGTACCCGGGCCTGACCTTCGTGGACGCGACGACGTTCGTCGCCCACCACGTGCTCCCGGCGCTGCAGGTGAGCCGCACGCTCGGCAGCGTGGCGGTGCACCCCACCTGCTCGAGCACGCAGATCGGCTCGACGGCCGACCTCCTCGCGATCTGCGAGGCGATCTCCGATGAGGTGGACGTCCCGCTCGATGCCGGCTGCTGCGCGTTCGCGGGGGACCGAGGCATGCTCCACCCCGAGCTGACCGCCTCGGCGACCGCACGGGAGGCGGCCGAGGTGACGTCGCGCGACCACGACGCGTACGTGTCGACGAACCGCACGTGCGAGCTGGGCATGACCAGGGCCACCGGCAAGCCGTACCGACACGTCCTCGAGCTGCTCGCCCAGCTCACGCGGTAGCGGAACCAGGCGCGACCGCACGCGATCGCGCGCGCCGGCCTCAGAACGGAGAGGTCAGAGCGACTCGGCGAGGTCGATGAACAGCGCCTCCATGGCGAGCAGCGGGGCGACGTTCGTCTCGAGCGCCGTACGTGCCGCGAGGATCGAGTCGAGCTTGCGCATCGTCGCGGCGGGCGTGCCGCGGCGTGCGAGCGAGCGGATCGCGGCGTCCTGCTCGACGTTGACGAGCGGCGCGCCCGTACCCAGCTGGACGGCGAGGACGTCGCGGTAGTACGTCGTCAGCTCGGTCAGCACGCGGTCGAGCCCGTCGCGCTGCAGCCGCTTCACGCGTGCCTTCTGCTGGTCCTCGAGATCCTTGACCTGGGAGGCCGCGTTCCGTGGCCGGGCGCCCTTCGTGCCGAAGCCGAGCGCCTCGTTGAGCTCCGCCAGCTCGCGGGCGTCACGCTCCGTGGTCGACGCCGTCGCCTCCTCCGAGGAGGCGTTGACGACGTTCGCCGCCGCGCGGAGGCAGGCGCCGAGGCTCGTCAGCTGGGGCGGCAGCTGCAGCACCTCGCGGCGCCGGATCCGGGACGCCTCGTCGCGCGCGAGGTGACGGGCGCGACCGACGTGGCCCTGCGCGGCGCGGGCGGCGAACGACGCCATCGCCGGGTCGATGCCATCGCGCTCGACGAGC
>DASSQF010000093.1:0-7836 GCA_035702685.1 Propionibacteriaceae bacterium | reverse complement strand
GTCCGCAGGCTTGTCCACGGGGCAGACGGCGATCCCTGCGAGCCGTTGGCCCAGCGTGCGGGACCACACGCCGAGGCTGATGGTCCCGTACGCCGCCGTGATGATGATGACCGCGTACCAGATGAGCATGAAGAGGTGTCGGAGGTCGTCCGGCTGCGCGCTCTGACTGCCCGCGAGCGCGGCGTCGTACATGACGTGCAGACCGGCGAGCATCCGATTCTGGAAGTTGTTGACCAGCGCATACATTCCGGTGACGACGACGAATGAGACGAGCATGTTGTCGATGACGGTCGCCACGAAGCGCCGCCCGAACGAGGCGAGCCCGGTGGCTGCGGCCGCGACGGCCGGCACGTGGGTGGGGACCGGTCGCGCCACGGGCCGGATCTCTGCGTGGACCTGAGGCGTGTACGGACGGGGCGCGGTCGAGGTGTAGGGGGCCGCGGGCCTGCCGACTCCCGCGATGGACGGGGTCGTCTCGGCGATCCTCACCTGGTCCGACCAGCGCAGCCCGTCCCACCAGCGCTCCCGGCCAGGATGCGCCGGGTCCCGGTACCACCCGGCCGGCGGTAGGGGCTGGCGCTCGGGGGGTTCGGTCACGTGTCAAGTCTGCCCTATCAGCAGGAGAGGTCTCTTACTCATCACGCCTCGTCGGCGCACGAGCGGGTACGATCCCCTGCGGGGGACGGGCAACGGGGGGAGCACACGCTCTTCCCGGCCTGCGCGTTCGCCGACGTCGAGTTCCGGTGGACATCTCTGAGGAAGCAGCACGTGGACAAGATCGGTCGCTACCGACTGACCCAGCGCATCGGCGCCGGGGCTTTCGCGACCGTCTGGAAGGCCCGCGACGACGAGCTCGACGCGGACGTCGCCGTGAAGATCCTCGCCGACAACTGGGCCGACAACGACGACGTCCGGAGCCGCTTCCTCGCCGAGGCGAAGCTGCTGCGGCGGATCCAGGACGAGCGCATCGTCCGCGTGTACGACATCGGGACCCTGCCGGACGGCCGTCCGTACTTCGTCATGGACTACGCGAACGGCGGCTCGCTCGAGCAGCTCCGCAAGCAGCCCGTGGAGCCCGGACGCGTCCTGCGGCTCTGTGCGGAGGCGGCCCGCGCGCTCGAGGTCCTCCACCGCCACCGGATCATCCACCGCGACGTGACCCCGAGCAACATCCTCCTCGACCACTCGGAGACCCAGGGGCTGCGCGTCATGCTGGCCGACCTCGGCGTCGCGAAGAAGATGATCGACCGCATGGGCGCCACGATGACAGCCGGCACCCCCGCGTACATGGCGCTCGAGCAGGCGCAAGGGGCTGCGTTCGACGCCCGCGCCGACATCTACTCGATCGGCGCCGTCACGTACGCGCTCCTGTCGGGCAAGCCCCCGTTCCCGGTGAAGACGCTCGCGGACCTCCTCGGCCGCAACCCTGCCGTCGGCCCTGCACCCATCGCCGACCGCGTGGGGGCTCCCCGCACCCTCGACGACATCCTCGCCTCCGCGCTGTCCCCGGACCCGAACGCGCGCCCCCAGACCGCTGAGGCGCTGGCCGTCGCGCTCGACGAGCTCGCCGACACGCTGCCTGGCGGCCAGACGTATCGGCCGCGGCCGCTGCCGCCGGCAGAGGGATCGGTCGTGCGCCCGGTCGTACCCACCCCGTTCTCCACACCGTCGAGCTTCATCTCCGGCCTCGGCCCGGCTCCCGCCACGGGGGGCGCCGCCTCGATGGTCTCGCTGCCGCCCGACTCGTACTACACGGCCGCCCCGTCGGCGATGACCTACGAGACCCCGACGAGCGTGCTGGCCAGCTACATCCCCGAGGCGGAGTACCAGCCGGCACCCGTCGCGGAGAGCCACTCCCTCCTGTTCTGGGTGTGGGTCGTGCTCTCGGCCGTCGCACTGTTCTTCCTCACGCTGATGATCACGATCTGGATCTCCGGCTGACTCGTCGCCCTCGCGGCATGCTCCTAGACTCGGTGCGTGAGCACCACTCCGCAGACCCAGCGAGCGCCCGGCGCGCAGACCATCACCGAGGAGCGCACCCAGCCGCGCCTCGACGACGGCGACCACGAGCGGTTCGCCCACTACGTCGCGAAGCGCACCCTGACCGAGGCCATGGTGATGGGCACGCCCGTCGTCGCCCTGTGCGGCAAGGTGTGGGTGCCGAGCCGCAACCCCGAGAAGTACCCGGTGTGCCCCGAGTGCAAGGAGATCTGGGAGGCGCACCCGGACGGTCCGTCCTCGAACGACCCGGACGCCTAGCGTCGTGCTGCGCCAGCTCGGCCTCGGGGTCCGTGACCTCTGGCGCGGTGCCCGGTACTGGTCCGGCCGGCCGAAGCTCATGCTGCTCGGCATCCTGCCCGCGGTCGTCGTGTTCTCGGGGCTGGCCGTGCTCCTCGTCGGCCTGGCCTCGGTAGCACCGGCCATCGCCACCTGGATCACCCCGCTGCCGCGCGGCTGGGACGACCAGGTGAGGTCGTTCCTCAGGGCCGCCCTCACGCTGGCGATCATGGTCGGCGGCGTCGCCCTGGCGCTCGTGCTCTACGCCGCGCTGACGCTGGCCCTGGGGGCTCCCATCTACGAGCGGATCTCGCGGGTCGTCGACGCGGCGCACGGCGGCATCCCGGCAGCGAGACCGCGGCCCCTCGTCGCGCAGTTCGCCGACGCGCTCACGAACGCGCTGAGGATGCTCGTCACGGCAGCAGGTCTCGGCCTGGGAGTCACGGTGGTCGGCCTCGTACCCCTCGTCGGTACGGCCGGTGCCACGGCGCTGGGAGCGGTCATGGGGGCTCGCGTCGTCGCCGACGAGCTGGCGTCCATCCCGTGCGACGCTCGTGGCCTGACGGTCGGGGAACGACGCCGCCTGCTCCGGCGGTCCGGCTGGCGGGTGCTCGGCTTCGGTCTGAGCTGCTACCTGGTCTTCCTCGTCCCCGGCGGCGCGATCGTCCTCATGCCCGCCGCGGTGGCCGGCGCCACCCTGCTCACCCGTGACCTCCTGGGCGAGCCGACCTGAGCGTGCCCGAGGCGGTCGGCGGGGGCGGGGGTCAGCTGTCCTCGCTCCAGCGCGGCTCGGGCGAGCGCCCGTACCAGTAGCCGCCGGGCGCGAAGAGCCGGTCGACGACCGACGTGAGCAGGCCCGCCTCCTGCAGGGTGTCGAGGATCGTGTAGCGAGTACGGATCGTCTGGGCACGCAGGTACGTGATCCGCAGCTCCTCGAGCGAGATGCCGATCTGGCTGGGGTGGTGGATGGCTCCTACCCGACGCAGGATGTCCTCCACCTCGGATGCCGGCATGAGCTGCTGGGCGAGGCGGAACCGCAGCTCCGGCCACACGCGCTTGAGCGTCTCGAGGCGCGTGCGGGCCTCGTCGCGCGTCAGGTACTTCGCGGCGGACTCGCGCACGGCCGACTCGCGGATGACGGCCACGGGCTGGAGCGCCTCCACGCGTGCCTGGTCCTCCTCGGGAGTGGGCCAGCTCTGGAGCCGGTGCTCCACGTTGAGGGACGACAGGTCGAGGCCCAGCACGATCTCGTACAGGGCGCACATGGCCAGCGTCCCCAGGCCCACCTTGAAACCGTGCGAGAGCGGGATGGCCCAGTCGCGCCCGTACCCCTCCATCTCCCACTGGTGGCTGAAGTAGTGCCCGGCGCCCGACGCGGGCCGGGAGGTGCCGTGGACCTGGATGGCGAGGCCGGACATCTGCAGCCCCTCGCTGAGAGCGGTCACCGCCTCGAGGTCGCCGCGACGAAGCCCGTCCGGGTCGGCGATGGCGTCCTGGAGAGGTCCCTGGACGAGGTCCCAGACGTCCCAGTCGACGGCCTCGACGCCGAGCGCGTCCGCCACCATCCAGTCGGCACCGGCCGGTACCTTCTCGAAGAGGTCACCGAGTCCCGTCGCCGTGAGCCGGCTGGGAGCGGCGGCCATGACGTCGATCGGCGCGACGACCGCGATCGGCGCCCGACACGGCACGGTGCTCTTGACGCCCTTGACCGTGATGGCGGCCCCTTCGGCCGTGTAGCCGTCGACGGAGGCCGCGGTGCACACCGAGAGGTACGGTCGGCCCAGGAGGTCGCTCGCGTTCTTCACCACGTCGTTCATCGAGCCCGAGCCCACCGAGACCGCCGCAGCATCCGTCGAGGCGAGGATGTCGCGGACCCTCAGCACCATCGCGTCGTCGGCGAACAGCACGGGCCGCCCGGGGAAGACGACCGGCTCGTCGAGGTCCACACCCGCGGCGCGCAGTGACTCCTGCGCACCTGGCCCCGCCGCCGTCCACGTGTTCTCGTCGGCGACGATGACGGCTCGCATGCCGGGCAGCTGCTCGACGAACGTGGGGCCGGTGAGGTCGAGCGCCCCGACGCCCATGACCACGGCCCTCGTCTGGTCGGCGCCCGCGAGGGCCGTCTGGATCCTGCTCGTCGTCATGGCAGGGACTGCGGATGAACTGCTGCTCACCGCCCGATCCTCGCATCCGTTCCCGCGACCACGACCGTCGAGGGCCCTCGAGGACATGAGTTTCACGCGTTCCGGGAGCCGGGCCGCCCGAAAACGGGCGGGCCTTTGGGCGCGTGCTGCGGCAGACTTGCCGCCATGGGGCATGTCGACGTCAACGCGGTCTCGTACTCGCTCCCCGACGGCCGGCCCCTCCTCGACGAGGTCACCTTCCGCGTGGGCGGCGGCGCGACGGCGGCGCTCGTGGGCCCGAACGGCACCGGCAAGACAACCCTGCTCCGCATCATCGCGGGCGATCTCGACCCCGATGCCGGCGCCGTCACCTCGAGCGGCAGCATCGGCGTCATGCGCCAGTTCATCGGGCACGGCGCGCGGCGCGGTCGGCACGGTGAGCGCGGCTACGACGACGTCGGGGGCCTGCTGCTCTCCGTGGCCCCGCCCGGGATCCGTACAGCCGCCGAGGCGCTGGAGTCCGCTGAACTCGCGATGATGACCGCCGAGGACGAGCCGACCCAGCTGCGCTACGCGCAGGCGCTGGTCGACTGGGCGGACGCCGGCGGGTACGAGATCGAGACGATGTGGGACGTCTGTACGGTGGCGGCGCTCGGCATCGAGTACCCGCGGGCGCGCTACCGGGCCCTCGACACGCTGAGCGGCGGGGAGCAGAAGCGGCTCGCGCTCGAGGCCCTCCTCAACGGGCCGGACGGGGTGCTGCTGCTCGACGAGCCGGACAACTTCCTCGACGTGCCGGCCAAGCGCTGGCTGGAGCAGCGCCTCGCCGAGACGCCGAAGACCGTGCTCATGGTCTCCCACGACCGCGAGCTGCTCAGGGCGGCCGCCACCCAGATCGTCACCCTCGAGCCGACGGCAGTCGGCGCGAACGCCTGGGTCCACGGCGGCTCCTTCGCCACGTACGCGGCGGCGAGGGTCGAGCGCAGCTCCCGCCTCAGTGAGCTGCGCCGGCGCTGGGACGAGGAGCACGACAAGCTCAAGACGCTCGTCACGACGCTCCGGGTCAAGGCGGAGTACAACGACGGGATGTCCTCCCGCTACCAGGCCGCGAAGACCCGCCTCGCGAAGTTCGAGGAGGCCGGGCCGCCCCAGCTCGTACCGGTCGAGCAGAAGCTGTCGATGCGGCTCACGGGCGGACGCACGGGGAAACGGGCGGTCGTCTGCGAACGGCTCGAGCTCACGGGCCTCATGCGTCCCTTCGACGCGGAGCTCTGGTTCGGGGAGCGGGTCGCGGTGCTCGGGTCCAACGGCTCCGGCAAGTCGCACTTCCTCCGGCTGCTCGCCGCGGGAGGCAGTCACCCCGACGCCGAGCACCTGCCCGTCGACGACCTCGTCATCCCTCCGGTGGCCCACACGGGCCGGGCGAAGCTCGGCGCGCGCATCAGGCCCGGGTGGTTCGCCCAGACGCACCACCACCCGGAGCTCAGGGGACGCACCCTGCTCGAGATCCTGCACCGCGGCAACGAGCACCGACCAGGGATGGGAAGGGAGCTCGCCGCGAGGGCGCTCGACCGGTACGAGCTGGCGAGGGCCTCGGAGCAGCTGTTCGAGACGCTGTCCGGGGGGCAGCAGGCACGCTTCCAGATCCTGCTGCTCGAGCTGTCCGGCGCCACGCTGCTCCTGCTCGACGAGCCCACCGACAACCTCGACCTGGGCTCCGCCGAGGCCCTGGAGAGCGCGCTCGACGCGTTCGAGGGGACGGTCGTCGCGGTGACGCACGACCGCTGGTTCGCGCGCAGCTTCGACCGGTTCCTCGTGTTCCGTGCCGACGGGACGGTCGTCGACTCCCCCCAGCCGGTCTGGGACGAGGGGCGCGTCGTCAGGGCCCGCTGAGGCCCTGGGATGCGTTCACCTTCCCCCGCTAGAGTGCCGAGCAGAGTCGAGCAAAGGGGAGACATGGCGCTCACCGTCGTGTGGATGAGGCATGGCAAGTCGGCGTGGGACCAGCAGCAGCAGGTCACGGACGAGCGGCGAGAGCTCGCCCCGCGCGGACGGGCGAACGCGAGCACTGCGGGAGCCCTCCTCGTCGCCCGCGGGATGGCCTTCGACGTCGTCATCCTCTCCCCCGCCGAGCGTGCCCGTCAGACGTGGGAGAACGTCTCGGACGCCGGCGTCACGGCGGACGAGGTCCGTGAGGAGGTTGACCTGTACGAGGGGGATCCGGAGACGATCGTGCGGCTCGTCGCCGCGACGGACGCCCGCACGGTCCTCGTCATCGGCCACGAGCCGACGATCAGCGAGGCCGTCCAGCTGTGCGCGACGCGCGAGAGGACGAAGCCCTGGGCGGCGTTCGACATCAAGTACCCGACGTCGGCGCTGGCCATCGTCGAGGCCGCCAGTGGCGACGACCTCGTGGCCGGCAAGGGCCGGCTCGTCGACTTCGTCGTTCCCCGGTAGCCGGCCGGGAGTCCTAGCGGCTCAGTAGCGGTACAGGTCCGACTTGTACGGGCCCTCGACCGGCACCCCGAGGTAGTCGGCCTGGGCCGCGGTGAGCGTCGTGAGCCGCACGCCCAGCGCCGCGAGGTGCAGCCGCGCGACCTCCTCGTCCAGGTGCTTCGGCAGGGTGTAGACGCCGACCGGGTACGCGCCCTCCGAGGCCGTGAACAGCTCGATCTGGGCGAGCACCTGGTTCGTGAACGAGTTGGACATGACGAACGACGGGTGGCCGGTCGCGTTGCCGAGGTTCAGGAGCCGGCCCTCGGACAGGATGATGACCGCGTGGCCGTCGGGGAAGACCCACTGGTCCACCTGCGGCTTGACCCGTACGCGCTCGATGCCCGGCCACGTCTCGAGTCCCGACATGTCGATCTCGTTGTCGAAGTGGCCGATGTTGCCGACGATCGCGTTGTGCTTGAGCTTGCTCATCTGCTCGGCCGTGACCACACCGAGGCAGCCGGTGGCGGTGATGACGATGTCCGCCTGGTCGACGACCGAGTCGAGCGTGGCGACCTGGTAGCCGTCCATGGCCGCCTGCAGCGCGCAGATGGGGTCGACCTCGGTGACGATGACGCGGGCCCCCTGGCCGCGGAGCGACTCCGCGCAGCCCTTGCCCACGTCGCCGTAGCCGCAGACCACGGCGACCTTGCCGCCGATGAGCACGTCGGTCGCCCGGTTGATGCCGTCGATGAGCGAGTGCCGACAACCGTACTTGTTGTCGAACTTGCTCTTGGTGACGGAGTCGTTGACGTTGATCGCCGGGAACAGGAGCGTCCCGGCGCGGGCCATCTCGTACAGGCGGTGCACGCCGGTCGTGGTCTCCTCGGTGACGCCGCGGATCTCGGACGCCAGCTGGGTCCACTTCTGCGGGGTCTCGGCGACGGTGCGGGTGAGCAGCTCGAGGATGACGCGGTGCTCGTCGGACTCGGCGGTGTCGGGC
>DASSQF010000092.1:0-8358 GCA_035702685.1 Propionibacteriaceae bacterium | reverse complement strand
ATCGAGGGCGACCAGGTCGACCTCCTCGCGACGGACCGGTACCGCATGGCCCTCAAGGAGCTCGGCTGGAGCCCCGCCTCGACGCAGGCCTCGGCCGCCGCGCTCGTACCGGCGAAGGTCCTCGCCGACGCGGCCCGGTCGATGACCTCGGGCGAGACCGTGACGTTGAGCATCGCCACCGCCAGCTCGGGCGAGGGACTCATCGGCCTCGAGGGCGAGGGTGCCGGCGGCTCGCGCCAGATCACGACCCGCCTCCTCGACGGCGAGTTCCCCAAGGTGCGCCACCTCATGAGCGTCAACCCGGCCCTGACCGTACGGACCAACACGGCCGACCTGCTCGCCTCTGTGAAGCGCGTCGGCCTCGTGGCCGAGCGCAACACGAGCCTCCGCATGCTCATCGAGGAGGGGGCCGTCACGCTCGAGGCTGCCACCGGTGACCAGGCCCAGGCGTCCGAGGCGATCGAGGCGGTCGTCGAGACCGTGGGTGGCGGCGAGCAGCCGATCACCGCGGCCGGCTTCAACCCGCACTACCTGTCCGATGCGCTGACCGCGCTCGACGCCCCGTACGTGCACTTCGCGTTCACAGCGCCGGGCAAGCCGTGCCTCGTGACCGGCCTGACGGAGATCGACGGGGAGCCGGCGACGGACTACCGCCACGTCATCATGCTGATGCGCCTGCCGAACTGAGCCGCGGCCGATCGGCCCGCCCCTCATGTACGTCACGCACCTCCATCTCGTCGACTACCGCTCGTACGCGGAGGTCCAGGTCCCGCTGAGCCCTGGGGTGTGCGTCTTCGTGGGCTCCAACGGGCAGGGCAAGACGAACCTCGTCGAGGCGGTCGAGTACCTCGCGACCCTCGGGTCGCACCGCGTGGCGTCGGACGCCCCGCTCGTCCGTTCGGGATCGGAGCGGGCGACTGTACGGGCCCGGGTGCAGGCAGGCGTCGACGACACCCGCTCGCTGCTGCTCGAGCTCGACATCGTTCCCGGCCGGGCGAACCGCGCGAAGCTCAACAGGGCGCCACTGAAGCGCCCGCGCGACCTCCTCGGAGCCCTCGTCGTGGTGCTGTTCTCACCCGAGGACCTCAGCGTCGTCAAGGGCGACCCCAGCGAGAGGCGCCGCTTCCTCGACGACCTCCTCGTCGCGCGCTGGCCGCGGTTCGCCGGGATCCGGGCCGACTACGAGCGCGTCCTCAAGCAGCGCAACGCCCTGCTGAAGTCGTTGTCCGGGCGTACAGGCCGGGTCGCGGGCGCCGATGTCGCGGCCACGCTCGACACGTGGGACGAGCACCTGTCACAGCTGGGTGCTGAGCTCGTCGTGGCGCGGCTGGCGACCCTGAGCGACCTGGCGGGACACGTCGCCGACGCGTACGCGGCGATCGCGCCCGTGAACAACGAGGCCGGCGCCACGTACGTGTCGGGGAGCGCCGTGGTCACCGAGGCGCCGCTGGGACGCGACGAGCTGGCCGAGGTGCTGCGCACCCGGATGGCGGAGCGCCGTCCGGAGGAGGTTGCCCGGGGGGTCTCGCTCGTCGGGCCGCACCGGGACGACGTGCTGCTGCGCATCGGGGACCTGCCCGCGAAGGGCTACGCGAGCCACGGCGAGTCGTGGTCGCTCGCGTGTGCGCTGAGGCTCGCGGCGTTCCGGCTGCTGCGTGCGGGCGGCATCGAGCCGGTGCTGATCCTCGACGACGTCTTCGCCGAGCTCGACCACACACGCCGGCAACGGCTTGCCATGGGCATCGCCGACGCCGAGCAGGTGCTCATCACGGCGGCCGTCGCCGACGACGTGCCGGTGGAGCTGGGCGGCAGGAGGTACAGGGTCGACAGCGGCACGGTCACGCCTGAGGATGAAGCGGTGACAGACCCGCAGGCCGATGCCGGGGACCCGGCCGATGACTGAGCCCCCTACGGCCGAGGGCCCCGAGCGGGACCCGTGGGTCGAGCACGACCCGACGGGTACGGACTACGCCCGGCGCATCGCTCGTACCGCTCGTGCGACCGGGCCCGCACCGGCTCGTACGACGCGGTCCACGAAGCCGCCCACCCTCTCGGGAGCGGGCGAGGACGCGCGGGACCCCCAGCGCGTCGGGCGTGTCCTGGACGCGTACATCGCCGACCGCGGCTGGGAGGTGAGCGTGTCGATCCACACCCTGCTCGACCGTTGGGCCGACATCGTGGGGGAGTCGGTGGCCGCGCACTCGACGCCGGAGACGTACGACGACGGGGTGGTCGTCGTCCGTACCGACTCGACCGCGTGGGCGACCCAGCTCCGTACGATCGCGTCGCAGATCGTGGCCAAGCTCAACGAGGCGGTCGGCGACGGGTCCGTGCAGCGGGTCGAGGTGCGGGGCCCGGACGCGCCCACCTGGCGTCACGGCCGGCTCCGCGTCAAGGGCGTGGGGCCGAGGGACACGTACGGATAGGACCGCCCCCACCTGGACTCGGGGGCGCAGAGCGACACGCGGTCGAGCCGACGCCGTGGAGCGGGACTCTGACTGCTGTCGGTGTTCCATGGATGGCACCAACGGATCTCCGAGTCCGTCCTGACCCAGGCGACACGCCGGTTCTGGCCGTCTCGAGCCCTGGAAGGGTTGGCCCAGTCCCCAGGAGGGCCGTCGAGACGGCAGAAATCGGTCGGCGAGCGGGACGAGAGCCGGCTCACTGCGGATCAGCTCATCGCCATCCACTGGCGCTCAGCCAGCCACCGATCGCTGTGTGCACCGGCGGCCGCGTATCCGCCACCGGACGGCGGCCCGGTGGCGGAGGGCGCCGACGGCCGGGACGGCCCGGCACGAGGGCGTCACAGCGAGCATGTCGGCGAGGTCACGCACTCGGCCCACAGAGGCTCTGAGGCCCCGGGATGCGTAGGGGACCCTGGCCCGACCGGGGGCAGCGCGCCAGAACGGCCGTTCTGGGCCGCCAGAGGGCATCGAGAGCTGGATCGGGGCAGGAATTTCGGCCGCGCGGGGGGTTTCGAGTCGTGTCCGGGCCCCTCGGCCGGGTAGACTGAACACCGTTCATCAGCGCCTGTGACGCTTGGCGCGTGCGCGCGTCGCGGGCTACTCGTCTCGAAGCCCCGGCGCTCGCTGCCGGAAAGGACAAGGTTGCCAGTGGCTAGCCAGGGTGCGCCCAGCGATGAGGAGTTTTCGGCCGAGGATCTCGAGGGCGTCCCTCAGGGGGAGCTGGAGAGCGACGACCCCGCCGTCGTGACCGAGGACGCCTTGATGGCGTCTCGCGTCGACGCCGGCTCGTACGACTCCAGCTCGATCACGGTGCTCGAAGGTCTCGAGGCCGTGCGGAAGCGGCCAGGCATGTACATCGGCTCGACCGGTGAGCGCGGCCTGCACCACCTCGTGTACGAGGTGGTCGACAACTCCGTCGACGAGGCGCTGGCCGGGTACTGCGACACGATCGACGTCCGACTGCTGCCCGACGGCGGTGTCCGGGTCACCGACAACGGCCGCGGCATCCCCGTGAAGCTGCACCCCACCGAGGGCATCCCCGCGGTGACGCTCGCCCTCACCGTGCTCCACGCCGGCGGCAAGTTCGGCAACGGCGGCTACAAGGTCTCGGGCGGCCTCCACGGCGTCGGCGTCTCCGTCGTCAACGCGCTCAGCGCCCACCTCACCGTCGACGTGTACCGCGACGAGCACCACTGGCGGCAGTCGTTCTCCCTCGGCGATCCCGACGGCGAGCTCGAGGAGCTCGAGGAGACCGACCGCACGGGCACGACGGTCGAGTTCTACGCGTCGCCGGAGATCTTCGAGACGACGACGTACAGCTACGAGACGCTGGCCGCGCGCTTCCGGGAGATGGCCTTCCTCAACAAGGGCCTCACCATCACGATCACCGACGAGAGGCCCGACCACGTCGAGGAGGACGGCGAGCCGGTCACCGACACGTTCCGGTACGACGCCGGCCTCATCGACTACGTCACGTACCTCATGGGCAGCAAGGACCCGATCCACCCGTCCGTGATCGCCGTCGAGGCGCACGCGCCGGCCCAGCACATGGGGCTCGAGGTGGCGATGCAGTGGAACACGTCGTACGCGGAGAGCGTCCACACGTTCGCCAACACGATCAACACGCACGAGGGCGGCACGCACGAGGAAGGCTTCCGGGCGGCGCTCACGAACACGGTGAACCGGTGGGGCGAGACCTGGGGCCTCATCAAGAAGCGTGAGGACCGCGTCTCCGGCGACGACATCCGCGAGGGCCTCACGGCGATCATCTCCGTGAAGCTCTCCGAGCCCCAGTTCGAGGGGCAGACGAAGACCAAGCTCGGCAACACCGAGGCGAAGTCGTTCGTGCAGCGGGTCGTCAACGACAAGCTCGGCGACTGGTTCGAGAAGAACCCGGCCGAGGGCAAGGACATCGTCCGCAAGGCGCAGGCCGCGGCGACCGCACGCATCGCGGCCCGCAAGGCCCGTGACATCGCCCGTAGCCGCAAGGGTCTCCTCGGCAGCGGCAGCCTGCCGGGCAAGCTCTCGGACTGCCAGTCGAACGACCCGAGCGAGTGCGAGGTGTTCATCGTCGAGGGCGACTCGGCCGGCGGCTCCGCGAAGGGCGGCCGCGACCCACGGACGCAGGCGATCCTGCCGATCCGCGGCAAGATCCTCAACGTCGAGAAGGCGCGCCTCGACCGGATCCTCGCGAACAAGGAGGTCGAGGCGATCATCAACGCCCTCGGCACCGGCGTCCAGGACGACTTCGACATCGACAAGCTGCGCTACCACAAGATCGTGCTCATGGCCGACGCGGACGTCGACGGCTCGCACATCCGGGTGCTGCTGCTCACGCTGCTGTTCCGGTTCATGAAGCCCGTCATCGACGCCGGCCACGTGTACCTCGCCCAGCCGCCGCTGTTCCGGCTCCGCTGGACGAACGCGCCGCACGAGCTCGCGTACTCCGACGCCGAGCGCGACGCGCTCCGCGACGACGGTCTCGCCCACGGCAAGAAACTGCCCCAGGTGAACCCGATCCAGCGGTACAAGGGCCTCGGCGAGATGGACGCCGCGGACCTGTGGGAGACCACGATGGACCCGGAAGGACGGATCCTGCTGCAGGTCACCCTCGAGGACGCGGCGCGCGCCGACGAGATGTTCTCGATCCTCATGGGCGAGGACGTCGAGCAGCGCCGCCACTTCATCCAGCGCAACGCCAAGGATGTCCGCTTCCTCGACATCTGAGGCGGACTGAAGGAGACAACCGATGAGCGACGGTCCGGTCGACCCGATGGGCGGCGACGAGGCCCCGGCCCCCGTGGAGGGAGCCGACAACCAGGAGCTGGCAGCTCCCACGGCGGCACGTACGGAGCCGATCGACCTGCAGGTCGAGATCCAGCGCAGCTACCTCGACTACGCGATGAGCGTCATCGTGGGTCGGGCGCTGCCGGACGTGCGTGACGGGCTCAAGCCTGTCCACCGGCGCGTGCTGTACGCCATGTACGACGGTGGGTACCGGCCCGACCGCGGCTGGAACAAGTGCTCCCGCGTCGTCGGCGAGGTCATGGGCCTGTACCACCCGCACGGCGACTCGGCCATCTACGACACCCTCGTCCGGCTCGCGCAGCCCTGGGTGATGCGCGCGCCGCTGGTCACCGGACAGGGCAACTTCGGCTCCCCCGGCAACGACTCCGCCGCCGCCATGCGGTACACGGAGTGCAAGATGGCGCCGCTGGCCATGGAGATGGTCCGCGACATCGACGAGGAGACCGTCGACTTCCGCCCGAACTACGACAACCGGGAGCAGGAGCCGGTCGTCCTCCCCGCGCGGTTCCCGAACCTCCTCGTCAACGGCTCGACCGGCATCGCGGTGGGCATGGCGACGAACATCCCCACCCACAACCTGCGCGAGGTCGCCTCCGCGGTGCAATGGTCCCTCGAGAACCCCGAGGCGACGCCCGCCGAGCTGCTCGAGGCGAGCATGGCCAGGGTCAAGGGCCCCGACTTCCCGACCGGTGGCCTCATCGTGGGCCGCAAGGGGATCGAGGACGCGTACCGCACGGGTCGTGGCTCGGTCGCCATGCGGGCCGTCATCGACATCGAGGAGGACAGCCGCGGCCGTACGCTGCTGGTCGTCACCGAGCTGCCGTACATGTGCAACCCGGACAACCTCGCGATGAAGATCGCGGACCTCGTGAACTCGGGCAAGCTCACGGGCATCGCGGACATCCGCGACGACACCTCCGCCCGTACCGGTCAGCGTCTCGTGTTCGTGCTGAAGCGCGACGCGCAGCCGCGGGTCGTCATGAACAACCTGTACAAGCACACGGGCCTGCAGGACACGTTCGGCTGCAACATGCTCGCGCTCGTCGACGACGTGCCGCGCACGCTGCGCCTCGACCAGTTCATCTCGTACTGGATCCGTCACCAGATGGACGTCATCGTCCGCCGGACGCGGTTCCGGCTGCGCCGGGCCCAGGAGCAGGCCCACATCCTGCGCGGCCTGGTCAAGGCGCTCGACAGGCTCGACGAGGTCATCGCCCTCATTCGCGGCTCACAGGACGCCGAGGCCGCGCGGTCGGGCCTCATGGAGCTGCTCGACATCGACGAGGTCCAGGCCACGTACATCCTCGACACCCAGCTCCGCCGCCTCGCCGCGATGGAGCGCCAGAAGACGATCGACCGGCTCGCCGAGCTCGAGCGCCAGATCGAGGACCTGCAGGACGTCCTCGACAAGCCGGAGCGGCAGCGCCAGATCATCTCGACGGAGCTCAACGAGATCGTCGAGAAGTACGGCGACGACAGGCGCACCAAGATCATCGCCGCCGACGGCGACCTGAGCGACGAGGACTTCATCCCCGACGAGGACGTCGTCGTCACCATCACGCACGGCGGGTACGCGAAGCGGACCAAGGCCGAGGCGTACCGGCTGCAGCGCCGTGGTGGCCGGGGCGTGCGCGGTGCGTCGCTGCGGGCGGACGACGAGGTCGAGCACCTGTTCGCGACGAGCTCGCACCACTGGATCCTGTTCTTCACCACGAAGGGTCGCGTGTACCGGACCAAGGTCTGGCAGCTGCCCGAGGGGTCACGTGACGCGAAGGGCGGCCACGTCGCCGGCCTGCTGAGCTTCCAGCCGGACGAGCGGATCGCGCAGGTGCTGGCGATCAGGTCGTACGAGGACGCGCAGTACCTGCTGCTGGCGACCCGCAACGGGCTCGTGAAGAAGACCGTGCTCACAGCGTTCGACACCCCGCGCCAGGCCGGCGTCATCGCCGTCGCGTTCCGCGAGGAGGACGACGAGCTCATCGGCGCCGCGCTGTGCAACCCGGAGGACGACGTGCTGCTCGTCTCGCGGAAGGGCCAGGCGATCCGCTTCCAGGCCAGCGACAAGCAGCTCCGTCCCATGGGGCGCGCGACGTCCGGCGTGACCGGCATGAAGTTCCGCTCGGACGACGCGCTGCTGAGCATGACGGTGATCGACGCGAACATGCCCGAGGACGACCGGTACGTGTTCACGGTGACCGACGGCGGGTTCGCGAAGCGCACGCAGGTGTCCGAGTACCGCGAGCAGAGCCGGGGCGGCATCGGCATCAAGGCGATGAAGCTCAACGAGGACAGGGGATCTCTCGTGGGCGGCCTCGTGGTGGCCGAGGGCGACGAGGTCATCGCGATGAAGGTCTCGGGCCAGATCACCCGGTCCAAGGTGTCCGAGGTCCCGGTCAAGGGCCGCGACACGATGGGCGTGAAGTTCGTACGGGTGAAGGGCGACGACTCCGTCGCCGCGATCGCGCGGTACCCCGAGAGCGTCGAGGACGAGATCGACGACGTCGAGGACAGCGAGGACGAGGTCGTCGACTCCGCCGTGACGCCGTCGTCGGCCGTGTCGCCGTCCGAGGCTGACGTCGCAGAGGAGGAGGACCCGTTCTCGGAGGACCCGTTCTCACCTGACCGCGGTGCGGCCGGCCTCGAGGAGGGGCCGGACGAGTAGGCGCCGCCCGGCGAGACCACGGCCCTGACAATCGGTGCTGCTGGCCGCCGGACGCGCTGCCTCCCCTGTGGACCCCGTCTGGTGTCGGAATGGACGGGGTCCGGAGCTGGGGTTCCCCTTCGACCGCGATCCTTGTCGCTCTGAGCACCGGCCGAGGGCTGAGAACGACCACGAACGGGGATCGCACCGGGAAAGGGCGCGCCGAAGGCGCTGCATCCCGACTCCGACCGGGGTTGAACGCCGGCTCATAGGGCGACGGCCCGGCTGGAGGACGCGACCGGAGCCTGCGGTCCCGACCCAACTTCCCGCACGTTCCCCCTCAGCCTGGGGTGGCCGTGTGACGGGGACGTGAAGCAGCCGTGATGATTCGAGTCCTGCGGTCAGGGAGGTGCTCCCACGCTCAGGAGGGGTCCGGGTCCTCCG
>DASSQF010000091.1:0-5374 GCA_035702685.1 Propionibacteriaceae bacterium | reverse complement strand
TCGATGGAGGCGGCCTCGTAGACGTACTTCGGGATCGTCTGCAGCCCGGCGAAGACGAGCAGGGCTGTGTAGCCCATGTGGCGCCAGACGTTGACGAACGCGATGGTCGGGATGGCCCACGTGGCGTCCCCGAAGAAGGCGATCTTGCCGAGGCCGAGCCATTGGAGGACCTGGTTGACGAGCCCGATCTGGTAGTCGAGCAGCCAGAACCAGACCATGGCGGCGATGACGTTCGAGATCAGCCACGGCAGCAATAGCGCGCCGCGCAGCAGGGTCGACTTCGTCAGCCGTTGCATCATCACCGCGAGGACGATCGCGATGACCGTCTGGAACCCGATGTTGAGGACGACGTACTCGAGGGTCACCCAGAGCGCGTTCCAGAACAGGGGGTCCTTGCCGATGCGGACGAAGTTGTCGAACCCGACCCACTTCGGCGTACCCAGGATGTTGTACTGGGTCATGCTGAAGTAGAAGCCCCGGATCATCGGGTACACGTAGAAGACTCCGAACCCGATCAGTGCCGGGGCGATGAAGACCATCGCCGCCGCCAGCTCGCTTCTGCCGCCTGCCGTGCGAGAGCCCGAGTCCCGGCGGGATCGAGCTCCACGCGTTCGTGCGGCTACTGCTTGTGTACTCACCGCTTTCCCTTCGTTGGGAGTCGCCCGGCGGTACGTCGCCGGGGTCGTCGGCTTGTGATGACGCCGGACGCTACACGAGTAGATAGACGACTGCAAGCCCCTTGACGCCCTCGTGTCAAGGGAGGAAGGTTGCGCTGGGCGATGAAACGTCGCCGGTTGTCTATTGGTGTAGATTCTCCACATCGACGACGATGGAGGCTCCTGTGAAAGACGGCGCTGCAGGTGAGTCGGCCGGCGAAGGACGACGGTCGGTCACGCGCTCGGACGTGGCGAAGCTCGCCGGCGTGAGCACGGCGGTCGTGAGCTACGTCGTCAACGACGGCCCACGCCCCGTGGCGGACGCGACGGCGAAGCGTGTGCGCGAGGCGATGGAGAAGCTCGGGTACGTGCCGAACGCCAGCGCACGGGCGCTCCGCCGCGGCAAGACGGAGACGATCGGGCTGGTCCTCGGGGACTCGCTGAACCCCTTCTTCGTCCAGTACGCGTTCGAGCTCGTCACGGCGGCCGCCCGGAAGGGCAAGCAGGTGCTCATCGGGGACGCGCGCCAGAGCGAGGACGTCGAGCGAGGCATCCTCGACGAGCTCATCTCGCGTCAGGTTGACGGACTGCTGTTCGCGAGCCCTTTCTCGAACCACACCATCGCCGAGATCATGGGCATCCCGACGGTCCTCATCGACTGTCCCGGTCCCATCCCCGGCAAGCTGACGGTGGGCTCCGCCGCCGAAGCGGGTGCGCAGGAGCTCGTGGCCCACCTCGCGACGCACGGGCGGCAGCGCGTCGGGATCATCATCGGCGACCACGGCTTCGGGAACCCCGACCCCCGTGAGCGGGGGTGGCGCCGGGCCCTGGCCGACGCCGGTCTTCCCTCCGGCCCCGTCGCCCGAGTGCCCTTCAGCCGGGAGGGCGGGTACGCGGCGGCGCTCGCCCTGCTCAGCCAGAGCCCGCGCATCGACGCGCTCTTCGCGAGCAACGACCTCCAGGCCATCGGCGCCCTGCGCGCCTTCAACGAGAGCGGCGTACGGGTCCCCGAGGACATCGCCGTCGTCTCGTTCGACGGCACGATGGAATCGGAGTTCAGCTGGCCGCCGCTGACCGTCGCGAAGCAGCAGCTGGACCTTCTCGCGGCCGGCGCGATCGACCTCCTGGAGACGCCTCCCAGCCCCGCGGGCAAGCACCTGCAGATGGACACGCTTCTCGTACGACGCCGGTCGTGCGGATGCGAACCCGAAGAGATCGACCACCCGCGCGCCGACCTCGTGCCGGCGCCCGAGAGGAGCTGACACGACCATGTCCGACGAGACCTCGCCTCGCCCCGACTCGTACGTCCTCATGCACCGGGACGGCGTCGCCGTCGTCCTCGACGTCTCGCTCGACCGGCTGCCGGCCGTCGTCCACTGGGGCCCGGACCTCGGCGAGCTGTCAGGTGAGGACGTCGCGACGCTCGCCCTCACGGGGGTCCGTACGACCGACGGCAACCCCGTGGACGTGCCCGTACGTCAGTCGTTGCTGCCGCAGCAGAGCGACGGGTGGCTGGGCCGTCCCGGGCTGTCCGGTCACCGGGCAGGGGGCACGGACTGGACCCCCCGGTTCGTGCCCACCTCCCTCGTCGTCGACGGACGAGAGGTCTCGGAGGCAGGCTGCGCCACAGGTCTGGTGACTCAGATCACCGCCGAGGACTCGACCTCGGGGCTCCGCGTCCTCGTCGAGGTGGAGCTCTGTGCGGGCGGGCTCCTCCGGAGCCGTGCGACGGTGACGAACCTGCGCGACGAGGAGTACGAGGTGGACGACCTCGTCCTCGCGTACCCGGTTCCTCCGGTCGCGACCGAGCTGCTCGACTTCGCCGGCCGGTGGGCACTCGAGCGGGTCCCGCAGCGCTCCCCGTTCACCGTCGGCACGCACGTGCGTGAGGGACGCAAGGGCCGTACGGGTCCGGACGCCGCGACCGTGCTCCACGCGATCGCGCCCGGCACCTCGTTCCGTACCGGCGAGGCGTGGGGCGTCCACGCGGGCTGGAGCGGCAACCACACCCACTATGCCGAGAGGCTCTGGAGCGGTGAGCAGGTCGTCGGCGGGGGAGAGCTGCTGCTGCCGGGCGAGGTGTCGCTGGGGGCGGGGGAGTCGTACACGTCTCCCTGGCTGTACGGCACGTACGGCCGGGGGCTCGACGAGTGTGCCGACCGCTTCCACGCCTTCCTGCGTGCGCGGCCCGGCCATCCCGCCGCTGACCGCCCCGTGACCCTCAATGTCTGGGAGGCCGTGTACTTCGACCACGACCTCGCAACGCTGACGGAGCTCGCCGACATCGCCGCGGACCTCGGCGTGGAGCGGTACGTGCTCGACGACGGCTGGTTCGGCTCACGCCGCGACGACTACTCCGGCCTGGGCGACTGGACGGTGTCGACCGACGTGTGGCCCGACGGGCTGCACCCGCTGATCGACCACGTCACCGGTCTCGGGATGCAGTTCGGGCTCTGGTTCGAGCCCGAGATGGTGAACCTCGACTCGGACCTCGCGCGCGAGCACCCCGACTGGGTCATGGCGCCCGCCGGGCGGCTGCCGCTCGAGTCGCGGCACCAGCAGGTGCTCAACCTCGGCATCGAGGCGTGCTACCGGCACATCCGCGACGCGATCTTCGCGATGCTGGCGGAGTACGACATCAGCTACATCAAGTGGGACCACAACCGCGACCTCGTCGAGGCCGGCACCCTTCCGGGCGGCACGCCCGGCGTCCACGCCCAGACCCTGGCCGTGTACAGGCTGATCGACGAGATCAAGGCCGCGCACCCCGGGCTGGAGATCGAGTCGTGCTCCTCGGGCGGCGCACGCGTGGACCTCGGCATCCTCGAGCGGACCGACCGGGTGTGGGTCTCCGACTGCATCGACCCCCACGACCGCCAGCACATGCTGCTGTGGACGGGCCAGCTGCTGCCGCCGGAGCTCATGGGCTCGCACATCGCGTCCGGCATCTCGCACACGACGGGGCGCTCCCACGACCTGGGGTTCCGCGTCGCGACAGCGCTGTTCGGGCACCTCGGCATCGAGTGGGACCTTCGGCACGCGACCGAGGCGGAGCGTACGGAGCTGGCGTCCTGGATCGCGTTCTACAAGCAGTGGCGCGACCTCCTCGGCACGGGGACCGTCGTGCGGGTGGACACCGACGCGAGCCAGGTCGCCAAAGGCGTCGTCGCGCAGGACCGGTCGACCGGCTTGTTCTCGTTCGCCTCGGTGGACCGGCCGGTCGTCGTCCAGCGAGGCCGGGCAAGGTTCCCGGGCCTCGACCCCGAGCGGCGTTACCGCGTGGAGCCGGTGACGATAGGACAGCCGCCCTCCGGCCTCCGGCTGCCCTCGTGGTGGGTCACGCCGGATCCCGGCCGGGTCCGCTCGTGGCCGGACGCGCAGCCGTCCGTCGTCCTTCCCGGTGTCGTGCTCGAGCGGGTCGGCATCATCGACCCGCCGGTCAACCCCGACCAGGCGCTCCTGTACGTCGTGTCCGCGGTGGACTGAGGCGACGAGTCCCCTGCGCGCCCCGGGTCCTCGGGGGTTCCCAACCCGCAGGTCGGGTTCCCAAGGGCTGAGGCAGGTTCCCAGGGGGTAGAGCACGTGGGAACCCACCGCCAGGCTTGGGAACCCGCCGCAAGGCTTGGGAACTCCCACCCCGACTCGTGGCGGCGGTCCGCGAGGCGCGGGCACCTCCGGGAGGTGAATGCGGAGGGAGAGCGTGGCGTACTACTCCCCAATGCCTACATGCGTGAGAGGGAGCGGGGGCAGGTCATGCTTGACCTCGGCGGCCGGCCCGAGCCCTGGCTCGCGACAGGACCTTGCTCGCTCCAGGCGTCGTCATCGACCGGATTGCCCGATCGCTGGGTCGATGACCTGCCGGAGGGGAGTTGTCGTCGGTATGGCCCCGGCCGGGACCGCTCGACCTCGGCGGAGGGGAGTTGTGGTCGTTGTGGGGTCCGGATCGTCGCCGAGAACGACCACAACTCTCCTCACGAGAGGGCAAGGGGCTCGCACACCCGTCATACCGGCACCAAGTCCCCTCAGTGGCGGTGTGGCTGGGCCGCCTCAGGCCGGGGAGAGAGTTTCGCCCATGACGAACGCCTCGCCTTGCGACGACGCGCTGCGCCGGACCCCACGCCCCACCCTGGACGAAGGCCGGACCGTCGCCGACCTCGTCGGCCACGTACACGCGTGCGGACGTCCGGCTGGACCGCGTACTGCTGGTACGCCTCTCGACAGCAACTCCCGCCGGAGCCGCCGCCGCGCTTGACTGGTCGCGACACGTGACCGGGCTCCTGCGAGCCCCAGGGTGAAGGAGACAGATATGCGCGGCGTCGTCATGTTCGCACCGGGAGACGTGCGGGTCGTCGAACGGGACAAGCCGGAGATCGTCGAGCCCACGGACGCGATCCTCAAGCTCTCGGTCTCGTGCATCTGCGGGTCCGACCTCTGGCCGTACCGCGGACTCGACCAGGTGGACCACTCGCCGATGGGGCACGAGTACGCGGGCGTGGTGGAGGCGGTGGGCTCCGATGTGAAGAACGTCCGTGTCGGCGAGTTCGTCGTCGGCTCCTTCTTCGCCTCGGACAACACGTGCGAGATCTGCCGGTCGGGCTTCCAGACCCACTGCATCCATCGCCAGCCGGGCGCTGCGACCGGAAGCCAGGCCGAGTACGTGCGCGTCCCCCTGGCGGACGGTACGCTCGTCGCGACGCCGGGGATTCCGGACGACGACC
>DASSQF010000090.1:0-2968 GCA_035702685.1 Propionibacteriaceae bacterium | reverse complement strand
CGACTTCGCCCCGCTGGGGTCCCTTGCGAAGGTGTACGAGAAGGGCTTCTTCCACGACGGCACGTGGTCGTCGTTCCGGGGCCGGGACCACGGACGACCCGTGCCGACGGAGCGGTTCCCCTCGTGGCGGCTCGTCGCGTACACGCAGAACCACGACCAGATCGGCAACAGGGCGCGCGGTGACAGGCTCGCCGAGTCGCTCGACGACGACCAGCTGCTGCTCGGGGCGATGCTCCTGCTCGGAAGCCCGTTCACGCCGATGCTGTTCATGGGCGAGGAGTGGGGGGCGACCACGCCGTTCCCGTACTTCTCCTCGCACCCGGAGGTGGATCTGGGACGCGCGGTCAGCGAGGGCCGGATCCGGGAGTTCGCGAAGCTGGGCTGGGACCCCGACGAGGTCCTCGACCCGCAGGACCCGGAGACGTACCGAGCCGCCATCCTGCGCTGGGACGAGGTACGGACCGGACGCCACGCCCGGGTGCTCGACGGGTACCGGCAGCTGGCCCGCCTGCGCCACGAGCTGGCCGAGCTCACCAACCCCGACCTGAGGCGGGTTCGCAGCACGATCGGCGAGGACTCCCGGTGGATCATCGTCGAGCGCGGCGACGTCGTGCTCGTCGCCAACCTGGACGAGACGCCCGTCACGCTCACGTTGAGCCTGGACACGTACGAGATCGTGTGGCAGACGCCGACCCCCGTGACCCTCGACGGCGAGCGCCTCGACCTGCCCCGCCACGCGGGAGCGGTGCTCGTGCGGAGGTGAGCTCCGCTGACGCCGTCGTGGCCCGGGGAGGACGCGGAGCGCGGGCGTCGCGGCGTTGACGGTCGCGGCAGGATCGAGGCATGAGCGAGACGCGTGAGAGGGACCTGCTGGCCGCTGTACCGGACGGCATGTACATCGGCGGCGAGTGGCGCCCGGCTGCGAGCGGACGCACGTTCGGGGTGACGGACCCGTCGACCGGCGAGGTGCTCACGGAGATCGCGGACGCCGGGGTCGAGGACGGGATCGCCGCCCTGGATGCCGCGTGCGACGCGTTCCCGTCCTGGTCACGGACGCCCGCACGCGAGCGGGCGGAGCTGCTGCGACGCGCGTACGACCTCGTCCAGGAGCGGTCCGAGGACCTCGCCCTGCTCATGACGCTCGAGATGGGCAAGCCGCTCGCCGAGTCGGCCGCGGAGGTGAGGTACGGAGCGGAGTTCCTGCGGTGGTTCAGCGAGGAGGCCGCGCACGTGCAGGGCCGGTACGGGCCCAACCCGGAGGGTACGGGCCGGATGATCGTCACCCAGCACCCGGTCGGGCCCTGCTACCTCGTCACCCCGTGGAACTTCCCGCTGGCGATGGCGACCCGCAAGATCGCACCGGCGCTCGCGGCAGGCTGCACGGCCGTCGTGAAGCCCGCCTCCCAGACGCCGCTGACCACCAGCCTGTTCGTCCAGCTCCTCGCCGACGCCGGCCTGCCTGCAGGTGTCGTGAACGTCATCGACACGACCTCCTCCGGTCCTGTCTCCGAGGCGATCATCGCGGACCGGCGCCTTCGGAAGCTGTCGTTCACCGGCTCGACCGAGGTGGGGCAGAAGCTGCTCGCGCTCGCGGCCCCGGGAGTCCTCCGAACCTCGATGGAGCTGGGCGGGAACGCACCGTTCGTCGTCTTCGAGGACGCCGACCTCGATCACGCCGTCGAGGGGGCGCTCACCGCGAAGTTCCGCAACATCGGGGAGGCCTGTACGGCGGCCAACCGGTTCATCGTGCACGCCTCGGTCGCCGAGGAGTTCGCCCGACGCGTGACGGAGCGGGTGCGGGCGTTCCGCACAGGACGCGGTACGGAGGAGGGCGTCACCATCGGGCCGCTCATCGATGATCATGCGGTCACGAAGGTCGACGAGCTCGTGCGTGACGCCGTGGCGAAGGGCGCGACGGTCCGGATCGGAGGGGAGCGCCTCGAGCGCACCGGCAGCTTCTACGCGGCGACGGTCCTCAGCGGCGTGGCGGCCGGCAGCCGCCTCCTGCGCGAGGAGATCTTCGGGCCGGTCCTGGCGATCGCGAGCTTCACCGACGAGGACGAGGCCGTACGGCTTGCCAACGACACCGACTTCGGCCTCGTCTCGTACGTCTACACGCGCGACCTCGCGCGCGGGCAGCGCATGATGGAGCGGCTGGAGACCGGGATGATGGGCCTCAACGTCGGCGTCGTCTCGAACCCCGCCGCGCCGTTCGGCGGCTGGAAGCACTCCGGCCTCGGGCGCGAGGGCGGAGCCGAGGGCATCCACGAGTATCTGCAGACCAAGTACACGCTGACCCCGGACCCGTTCGCCTGAGGGGCGCGCCTCGGCAGGCCGTGGTCGTCGCTGGACCCGACCTGTCGTCAGGGTTCGCCACTCGGTGGACTCGACCTGTCGTCAGGCTGCTGCGCTCGGTGGACCCCACCTGTCCTCAGCCGCTGTACTCGGGGGAACAAGACCTCTTTCTGGGCGCTGCGCTCGGTGGACCCGACCCGGAGTCACGCGGTGAGCAGCACCACCTGCTGCGCGGTGGCCGCGCCGGTGTACAGAGCGTTGACGACGTACGTGCCCGGGCGGAGCGTCGTCGGCACGACCTTGCAGCCCGCCTCCGACCGATGGCGATCCCACGTGGTCTGCCACGTCGCGGCGGCGTTCACGGCGAGCTGCTGGGAGCCGGTCGGCGCCCACTGCGCGCAGTCGGACGTCGACCAGATCTGGTCCGTACCCGAGACGATCGTCATGGTGAAGCGCGAGTCGAACGTGAACGTGCAGGCGTCGAGTCCGGAGTTCGTCACCGTCACCGTGAACTGTCCGGTCGAGGCGGCCTTCAGAGAGCCGGGGCCCGAGACGGAGAGCGTGAGGATGCCGGGATCGCACTCGGCCGGGGGTGCGCCGGTCTTCGTCGGCGCCGTCGGTGCGCCGCGCGCCGAGGACGTCGAGAAGCCGGTGCCGCCCTCCTGACCGGGGA
>DASSQF010000089.1:0-12474 GCA_035702685.1 Propionibacteriaceae bacterium | reverse complement strand
GGTCCCTCGAGGGACCGGGCCACGTGCGGTACGGGGAAGCGACGCTCAGGCGCCGAGCGTCCTGCCGGCCGAACGGAGCTGCGTGGCAGCCTCGACGACGCGGGCAGAGAGGCCCTTCTCGGCCTCCTTGCCCCAGGCGCGCGGGTCGTACTGCTTCTTGTTGCCGATGCCGCCGTCGACCTTGAGCACGCCGGCGTAGTTGGTGAACATCCAGTTCGCGACCGGACGCGAGAAGGCGTACTGCGTGTCGGTGTCGATGTTCATCTTCACGACGCCGTAGTCGACCGCGTCCGAGATCTCCTGCTCGGTCGAGCCGGAGCCGCCGTGGAAGACGAGGGAGAAGGGCTTGTCGAGGCCGTACTTCGCGCCGACGGCGTCCTGGATCTCCTTGAGCACGGCCGGACGCAGCTTGACGGCACCCGGCTTGTACACGCCGTGGACGTTGCCGAACGTGAGGGCCGTGATGTAGCGGCCCTTCTCGCCGAGGCCGAGCGCCTCGATCGTGGCCATGCCGTCCTCGACCGTCGAGTACAGCTTCTCGTTGATCTCGTTGGCGACGCCGTCCTCCTCGCCACCGACGACGCCGACCTCGATCTCGAGGATCTGGTGGGCCTTGTTCGTGAGCTCGAGCAGCTCCTGCGCGATGGAGAGGTTCTCGCCGCGCGTCACGGCCGAGCCGTCCCACATGTGCGACTGGAAGAGCGGGTTCTGGCCCTTCTTCACCCGCTCGAGGGAGATGTCGATGAGCGGCCGCACGTAGCCCGGCAGCTTGTCCTTGGGGCAGTGGTCGGTGTGCACCGCGATGTTCACGGGGTAGTTCTTCGCCACGACGTGGGCGTACTCGGCGAGGGCCACCGCGCCGTCGACCATGTTCTTGATCGTCGGGCCGGACGCGTACTCCGCGCCACCGGTCGACACCTGGATGATCCCGTCGCTGCCCGCCTCGGCGAAGCCGGCGATGGCAGCGTTGAGGGTCTGCGAGCTCGTGATGTTGATCGCCGGGAAGGCGTACGAGTTCGCCTTCGCCGCGTCGAGCATCGCGGCGTACACCTCAGGGGTTGCAATGGGCATGAGCGCTCCTCAAGTTCGTGGACGCGGGTCAGTCTTTCATGGGTGGGCCCACCCTGGCGCGTCGGGGCGTCGGCTGCGTTCAGTTGCCGAGTTTCGACGTGTCGATCCACTGCGTACCGCGGGAGTAGGCGCGGATCGCGGAGTCGAGGGTGCCCGGGAGGGTGTCCAGGAACGTGATGGGTACGGACACGGACGCGCCCGTCGAGTCGCGCAGCACGAGGCGGGCCGAGCCGCCCGGCCGGCGAACGGTCGCGATCGCGGACACGTCCGGCCACGCGACGCGCTTGCCCGCCACCTCGATGCCCTGGGTGTCGACGCGGACCGCGTAGCCCTGCGTCGCGTTGATCCTGTCCAGGGCGCGCCGCGCCGCGATGTACAGCACGACAGCGATGACGAGCCAGATTCCCGAGAACGCCAGGCCGATCACGTACAGCCCGATCGTCTGCGGCACGTCGAGCTGGTCGCGAAGCCAGAACCACAGCCCCAGCAGGAGGACGACCCCGACGCCCAGCCAGATCAGCCGGGACCGTACGAGCCCCTGGTAGTGGGCGACCCGCTCCGCTGCGGGGAGTGGGTTGTACCCGACCACCAGCTCCTGCGCCATGGTGCCATCGTAACCAGGACGGCCTGTGCGGCCGGGGCTGTGGCTCGGAGGCCGTCTCCGTCTGCTCGGGTGGGTGGCGGTTCACCATGTTAAGCAGGTGAGTGGGAGGCTCTCATGGCGTGTATGCCGTGAGAACCTCCGACTCACCGGGATAACGTGATGAACCGACGGATGGCCGGGGGCCGGGTGCCGGCACGGAGAGGCGTCAGGACGTACGAGCCTGGGCCGCGAGCTCCTGGCTGCGGTCGCGGCATGCCTCGAGTGCGGCGACGAAGGCGGCCTTCACCCCGCGGTCGTCGAGGGTGCGGAGCGCGGCTGCGGTCGTGCCGCCCGGCGACGTGACGTTCTCGCGCAGGACCGCGGGGTGTGTCCCCGAGTCGCGGAGCATCTTCGCCGACCCGTACAGCGTCTGTGCGGCGAGCGTCGTGGCGACGTCGCGGGGCAGCCCGAGCAGGACGCCGGCGTCGATCATCGCCTCGGCGACGTACATGACGTACGCGGGACCGGAGCCGGACACGGCTGTGACGGCGTCGAGGTGCTTCTCCGGCACGGTGACGACCCGTCCGACCGCGCCGAGCAGGTCGGCGGCACGGGCGAGGTGCGCGTCGGTCGCGTGCGTGCCGGCGGCGAGGGCGGACATGCCCTCCCCGACGGAGGCGGGCGTGTTCGGCATGACCCGTACGACCGGCTGGCCCGAGGGCAGGTGGGCCTGGAGCACGGACAGCTCGACGCCGGCGGCCAGGGACACCACGAGGGTGTCCGGCGAGAGGGCCTCGGAGATGCCGTCGAGCACCGCCGCGACGTCGTACGGCTTGACGATGACGACGACCGTCTCGGCACCCGACACGGCCTCGACGTTGTCGCCGACGACGCGCACCCCGTACCGGTCGGCGATGTCCTGCTGCCGCTGCGGCCTGAGGTCGGTGCCGACGAGGTCGCCGGCCGCGACACCGCTCGCGAGGAGGCCGGCGAGGAGGTTCTCGCCCATCATGCCGACGCCGAGCAGGGCGGTCGTCATCGCGGCAGCCTGCCCGCGACGATCTCGGCGATCTGGATCGCGTTCAGCGCGGCGCCCTTGCGGAGGTTGTCGTTCGAGACGAACAGGACGAGCCCCTTGCCGTCCGGGACGGACTGGTCGACGCGGATGCGGCCGACGTACGAGGGGTCCTTGCCCGCGGCGTACCGCGGGTTGGGGACGTCGGCGAGCTCGACCCCGGGGGCGCTCCGCAGGATCTCGGTGGCGCGCTCCGGCGAGATCGGCTGCGCGAACTCGGCGTGGATGGCGAGCGAGTGGCCGGAGTAGACGGGGACGCGGACACAGGTCCCGGCGACCGGCAGGCCGGGGATGTGGAGGATCTTGCGGGACTCGTGACGGAGCTTCTGCTCCTCGTCGGTCTCGCCGGTGCCGTCGTCGACGAGCTTGCCGGCGTACGCGATGACGTTGTACGCGATGGGGAGCACGTACGGGCCGGTGTCGCCGGCGGGGACGGCGTCGCCGTCGATGGCGAGCGCCGAGGCGTCACCGGCCGCCTTGATCTGATCGGTGAGGGCCGCGACGCCCTTGACGCCGGAGCCGGAGACGGCCTGGTACGTGGCGACGACGAGCCTCGTGAGGGTGGCTTCGTCGTGGAGCGGCTTGAGGACCGGCATCGCGGCCATCGTCGTGCAGTTCGGGTTCGCGATGATGCCCTTCGCCGGGTTCTCGGTGTCCTCGGGGTTCACCTCGGAGACGACGAGCGGTACGTCGGGGTCCTTGCGCCACGCGGAGGAGTTGTCGACGACGACCGCGCCGGCCGCGGCGACCTTCGGTGCGTACACGGCGCTCATGGACGCCCCGGCCGAGAAGATCGCGATGTCGATGCCGCTGAAGTCGGCCGTCTCGGTGTCCTCGACGACGTACTCCTTGCCCCCGCACGTGACCGTCTTCCCCGCCGACCGGGAGGACGAGAACACCCGCAGGTCCGTGTACGGGAACTGGCGTTCCGCGAGCAGGGTGAGCATGACCCGACCGACCTGACCTGTGGCCCCGAAGACTCCAACGCGCATGGCCCACAGCCTAACGGCGCGCCGTTGGAAGCCTCGGCGCTTTCTCGCTGACGGGCAGCCTGACCCCCGTCCCCGCCCCGCGAAGCCCGCCCCGCAAGGCCCGCTCGGTCGCGCGGTTCACCATGTTAAGCAGGCGAACAGGAGGTTCTCATGGCGGATCTGCCATGAGAAGAGACCACTCACCCTCTTAACATGGTGAACCGACGGCTTGACACAGTCGGGCCGAGGCGCCGGCGTCAGAGCCAGGGCAGGTACGGCTTGGCGAGTGCGTACCCGACGAACGAGACGATGTCGAGGATCGTGTGGGCCACCACGAGTGGCATCACGCGGCCGAACCGCTTGTACAGCCAGCCGAAGACCAGGCCCATGAGCAGGTTCCCGAACGCGCCGCCGAAGCCCTGGTACAGGTGGTACGCGCCGCGGACGACCGCCGACACGACGATCCCCACCCATGGCTTCTGGCCGAGGTCGGCGAAGCGGGTGAGGACGTACCCGAGCATCGTCACCTCCTCGAGGATGCCGTTCATGGCCGCCAGGCCGATCAGGACGGGTACGGTCCACCAGTTCTCCGCGAGGTTCGCCGGCGACACGTTCGTGTTGAGCCCGAGGGCACGAGCCCCCAGGTAGATGCCGAGCCCGGGGATCCCGATGCCGGCTGCGATGCCGAGCCCCCAGGCCAGGTCGCGCCCAGGTCGCTGCAGGTCGAAGCCGATGAGCCGCCTGGCGTGCGCGTGCGTGAGGTGGAGCAGGTACAGGACGAGCAGGACCTGTACGAGGGGGAAGACGATGTAGGAGACCTGGTACGCCAGGTCCAGCCACGGCCGGTCGGGAACCGCCGAGCTGTTGATGACGGTCGTCTGCTGGTTGAGGGGCTGGTGAGGGCGGGTCAGCTCCTCGATGATCGACAGGACCGAGTAGACGGCCGAGCGGCCCAGCCCGAGGAACAGCACGATCGCCAGCTCGAGGCCGTACCGGGGCTTGTCCACGCGCTGAGTCTGCCGCAATCGTCAAGCCGTCCTCCGAAGTTGACGCCATTCATGGGGTTGGACGCCGCCGTGGCCCGCCGTCCTCCGAAATCGTCGTCATTCATCGCTTTTCGGCGCGTGTGGCGACAACTTCGGAGGACGGGTCGAGCGACCGGTCGGGGGTGGCCGGAATGGCGACGAGTTCGGAGGATCAGAGACCCAGGGCGCGGGCGATCCGGTCGAGCATGAGCTCCGGCCGCAGGACGGCCTCCTTCGCCTCCCACCGGACCACGGCGTAGCCGGCGTCGCGAAGGGCCTGCTCACGCCTCTTCTCCCGCACGTAGGCCTGGGCGTCCTCGTACTTCATCGCGCCGTCGCACTCCCCCACCAGACGCGGCTCCTCCCAGAGGCAGTCGGCGAAGTACGTTCCCGCAGCGGTCACGAGCTCGGCCTGGAACCTCGGGACGGGAAGCCCGGAGTCCAGGATGTGACCGGCCGACACGGACTCCGCGGCCGACTCCCGGCCCGCACACACGATTCCGATCGCACGCCTGAGCTCTCGTGGCGCGCGTGGACCAGCCGCCTGATCCATGAGCTCGACAGCCGCTCGCTCCAGTCGGGGGTTGCTGTAGTCCCGTCGCCTGATGCCGGCCAGCATGGACGCACAGATGATGCGGGCGGCACCGTCGAGCACCGCGAGCGACTGGGGAAGGTCGAGGCCCAGAGCGAGGTCCACGGCGGTACGACCCGGGGTCGTCGTCGGACATCCGTGCGGGTCGCGCGTCACCTGGGCGGGCGGCACGTCGACGAGGTGGTGGACGGCGCGGCCCGAGTGCGAGGAATGGCCCGAGCGGGGCAGCGTGACGGACACCGGCAGCGCCGACCACGGCCTGAAGCCGGGTGCGGGAATCTGCCACACGAGGGCTGCGGACTGGTGGCTCAGCACCGAGTCCTCGTTCGCCGCCTGTTCGGCTCGAGCCCGCACGAGGTGGCGTCCGGCATCGTCCGAGGGCCAGTGCTCGGCGCCGAGCACGACGCCTTGTCGCACGTGCACGAGCGTCCCGCTGGACAGACCCGTACGGATCATCCTGTCCGTCACGCCCATTCGGAGAAGGTCAGACCTCCGTACGGGCTCAGTCGGCAGGCTCCAGGGTCTCGATGGTCGCACGGTGCCAAGGATGTGCCGGTGAGACGGGATCCGCGATCTCGGCGTCGCGCCTGTGGAGAACTCTGCGCACGCTCAGATCCCCTGGGGACAGCTGACGAAAACGGCTTGCAGCGGCGGGGCCGGCGGTGATGGGTTCGGGGCATGCAGAACGTGTTCGTGGGCGAGGTGGCCGAGCGGTACGACGAGGACTGTGCGGACATGTCGACGCCCGAGGCCCTTGCGCCGATGCTGGACGTCCTCGAGGAGCTCGCCGAGGGAGGACCTGCGCTGGAGCTCGCCATCGGTACGGGGCGGGTCGGGCTGCCCCTGGCCGCCCGCGGCGTACCCGTGACGGGCATCGAGCTCAGTGAGGACATGATCGCCCAGCTACGGCGCAAGCCGGGTGGCGAGGCGCTGCCCGTCACGGTGGGCGACATGGCGACGACGCGCGTGCCCGGTGCGTACCGCCTCGTCTACCTCGTGTTCAACACCCTGTCGAACCTGCTGGAGCAGGACGAGCAGGTCGCGTGCTTCGCGAACGCCGCCGCTCACCTGTCGCCCGGGGGCGTCTTCGTCGTCGAGCAGGGCGAGCCGGACCTGCGGCGCTACGCCCGGGGTGCCAGCGGCGTGCCGTTCGACATCGGGGAGCAGCACATCGGCGTCGACACGTACGACCTGGTCAGGCAGCGGCTGACCTCGCACCACTACCGGGTCGGGGACCGGCAGGTCTTCGCGTCCCACCATCGCTGGGCCTGGTTCGGGGAGATGGACCTCATGGCCCGTCTCGCCGGCCTGCGGCTGCGCGCCCGGTGGAAGGGGTGGGAGCGTGCCGCGCCCGACGACGACCACACCGGAAGGGTGTCGGTGTACGAGAAGGTCGGCTGAGCACGCCGAGGCGACGCGCGAAGGGTTGCCTGGCCGAGACCCTGCCGCCGACCCGAGCCACGAGGTGATGTCCGCCCGGCGCCCGCGGGTCGGGTCGCGGTGAGTGCCGGGGCCCGGGACAATCGCCCCATGCGGAAGGCACTCGTCGTCACCATGCTCACCCTCGCGCTGGGAGCGTGCGCGACGACGGCACCGCCCGGCGTGGCGAAGAACACGCTTCCGCCCCGGACCAGCGCACCGGCCACGACGTCACGCCCGCCCAGCCCGTCGTCCTCACCGAGCGTCGTCTCGTCCAGCCCGGCCGCCTCGTTCGAGAGGCTGCCTGCCGGCTACTCGTACGCGTTCCTGCTCAAGCTCACGAACGTCTCCGGACGCTGGAGCGTGGTGCTGGACCCCGTGACGGTCTGCATGGACCCGAACGCGAGCCCGAGCCCGAGCAAGGACCCGCACTGCTCTGACGTCACCGCGCCCCCGGTCGGCGACTACGACATCCGCAACATCAGCACCAAGACCTTCACCGTGCCCCTGGCCTCCGGGACGACGCTCAGCATCGTGGGCCCGAGCGGACAGCAGGACGACTACGTCGTCGTCCCCATGGCGGAGAAGACGTGGGCGACGTCGTCGGACGGGCCGCAGATCGTCGTGACGTACGCGACGAACGCGGCCGGCGAGATCTCTCAGATCAAGGAGTGGTGGCGCCCCTGAGGGTGGACGCGACCTCGTGTCCGGTCCCCACTCGCCCCAGGTCCCCAGGCCACGGGTCTGGATCCGAACGTCGGCCGCTCAGGAAGGTGTCCTGGGCCTGCGAACGCGAAGCGACGGGCGACCCTGCCCTCGTGAGAATCGCTCAGCCGGCCTGGGCGTCGGCGAGCTGGCCGAGATGCGTACGGGTGAACGCGAGCGCGTCGGCGAGGGCGTGCTCCCTCGCCCCGCGGGAGCCGATCGAACGGGTGTTGACCTCGAGCACCACGTGGCCGTCCCAGTCGTTCGCGACGAGGTGGGCGAGGACCTCGTTGGCGCGCTGGTCGCCCTGCCCAGGCAGCATGTGCTCGTCGACGGCCGACCCGACGCCGTCGGTGAGGTGGAGGTGGCGCAGGCGGCTGCCCCACTTCTTCACCATGTCGAGCGACTGCACGCGTGCGGTCGACGCGTGGCTCAGGTCGAGCGTGAGGTAGTCGTAGTCCAGGTCGGACGGGTCCCAGCCGGGCAGGTACGCCTTGAAGTTCCGCACGGGCGTCCGCCACGGGTACATGTTCTCGACGCAGAACCGGACGCCCGTGTCCTCGTTGAGGCGGCGGATGCCGGCCTCGAAGCCCGACGCGTACGTGCCCTGCCACCGGAACGGCGGGTGGACGACGACGGTGTCCGCGCCCAGACGTGTGGCGGCCTTGGCCGACATCGCCAGCTTCTCCCACGGGTCGTCGCCCCAGGTTCGCTGGGTGACGAGCAGGCAGGGGGCGTGCACCGCGTGCACCTCGACCTCGTGGTAGTCGCGCAGCTTCTCGACCGCGTCGATGTCGGCGGCGACCGGGTCGATTCCCACCATCAGCTCGACGCCGTCGTACCCCAGCGACGCGGCGAGCTCGAAGCCGCTGGCGGTCGTCTCCGGGTAGACGGACGACGTCGACAGCAGCACCTTGGGCGTACTCGATGCGTTGTCAGACACCTTGCCAGCGTAGTCGCCGTCCGCACCGGCGCACCCTCCACGCGGTGAGAGGCCCGTCCGAGGACCTCTGAGCGAGTCTGTGAGTCCGCTTGGTGGGGGCCGATTTCGCGGTGGCAGGGCACTCCGACCAGAATGGGGACCATGCACGTCGATCATGTCGTCTACGCCGTCGGACCCGCTGGCCTCGCCGCTGAGGCGAAGAGGTTCGAGGACGCGCTCGGCGTCAAGTCGCGGGACGGTGGGATCCACCCCAGGTTCGGCACCGTCATGCGGCTCATCCCGCTCGCCGACGACCGCTACCTGGAGATCGTCGAGGTGCTCGACCACCCGGCTGCCGACAAGGCCCCGTACGGACAGGCTGTACGCGCCCGCTCCGAGCTCGGCGGTGGCTGGCTCGGCTGGGTCGTCTCCGTCGACGACCTCGAGCCGTTCGAGAAGCGGCTCGAGCGTCCCGCCGTGGCGGGCCTCCGCCACTTCCCCGACGGCCGCGCCCTGGAGTGGCAGCAGATCGGCGTGAAGGGGCTCATCGCTGACCCCCAGCTCCCGTACTTCATCCACTGGCTGTCCGAGCCCGACGTCCGCCCGAGCGCGCTCAAGGGCACGGTGACCCTCAAGAACATCGAGATCGCCGGCAACCGGCAGCGCGTCGAGGACTGGCTCGGCGAGGCCGTACCCCCGACGTTCGACGGTGTGGGCATCGACTTCTCGTCCCCCAGCGGCTACCCCGGCGTCCAGTCCGTGACCTTCGTCACGGACGACGGCGAGGTACGGATCTAGCACCTCTCAGGCCCCCGGCCCCTCGTCCTCTCGACGAGAGCCACGACGCGCACGGTCGAATCCGGCGTGTCGGCGGCACGGACTGGCCTCTCGACGGGCTGCCCACGCGAGCGCGTGGCCCTCATCAGGGAGTGTCGGTGCGACGTGAGAGAGTCACCGGCATGGTGAAGCAGGCGCGGGCCACGTACCGCTGCACGGAGTGCGGGTGGACCTCTGTGCGATGGGTGGGCCGCTGCGGCGAGTGCCAGACGTGGGGAAGCGTCGTCGAGGCGGGGGCGCCAAAGCTCCAGCAGGTGGCCGCGACCGCTCCGACGAGCCGAGCCGTGCCGATCAGCGAGGTCGACGAGCAGGCCGCCAACCGGATGCTCACGGGGGTCGGGGAGCTCGACCGCGTGCTGGGCGGCGGCCTCGTTCCCGGAGCGGTCGCCCTGCTGGCCGGCGAGCCGGGCGTGGGCAAGTCGACGTTGCTGCTCGAGGTGGCGGCGAGGTGGGCGCGCGAGGGACGACGGACCCTGTACGTGACCGGCGAGGAGTCGCCCGCGCAGGTGCGGCTGCGCGCCACGAGGACCCGCAACGTCGCCGACGACCTGTACCTCGCGGCCGAGACGGACCTGGGTACGATCCTCGGCCACATCGAGGACGTAGGGCCCTCGCTGCTCGTGGTCGACTCGGTGCAGACGATCGGTACGGCCGAGACGGAGGGTTCCCCCGGCGGCGTCTCCCAGGTGCGGGAGGTGACGGGCGCCCTCGTGAGGGTCGCGAAGCGGCGCGGGATGGCGACGGTCATCATCGGCCACGTGACGAAGGACGGCGCGATCGCGGGGCCACGACTGCTCGAGCACCTCGTCGATGTGGTGCTGTCGTTCGAGGGCGACCGCCACTCCGGGTTCCGCATGGTGAGGGCCACGAAGAACCGGTACGGGCCCGCGGACGAGGTCGGCTGCTTCGAGATGGTCGAGGCCGGCATTGCGGAGGTGCCCGACCCGTCGGGCCTGTTCACGACCCGGCACGACGAGCCCGTACCCGGCACGTGCGTCACGGTGACGCTCGAAGGCCGACGGCCCCTCCTCGCGGAGGTGCAGGCACTCGTCGCGCCCTCGCCGCAGCAGGTGCCGCCGAGGAGGGTCACCACCGGCCTCGACTCGGGCCGGTTCCAGATGGTGCTCGCGGTCCTGGCACGCAAGGCCGGCCTGGCGCTGTCGACGAAGGACGTGTACGCGTCGACGGTGGGCGGGGCGCGCGTCGACGAGCCGCCCTCGGACCTGGCGCTCGCGGTCGCGGTCGCGTCGGCCACCCTGGACCGCAACTTCCCGGCGAAGGTCGTGGCCCTCGGGGAGGTGGGACTGGCTGGAGACCTTCGACGGGTCCCCGGCCTGGAGAGACGGCTCCAGGAGGCCGCGCGGCTCGGGTTCACCACGGCCGTCGTACCCGTCCCCGGCAAGGGCGAACGCCTCGATGTGCCGGCGACCATGCGGGTCGTGCAGGCGGCGACGCTGCACGAGGCGCTGGCGTCGCTGGGCCTGCGACCACGGCGCGTGGTCGATGCGCCGGCCTGACTCCGGCGGAGCGGGCGGCGGCTACGATGCGGATCACCCCGAGAGATGAGGCAGAGGTGGACCACGACCGGCTGGGCCGCTACCAGGCACAGATGGCGCCCGGGACCCCCTTCCGTGAGGGCCTCGACAGGATCCTCGCCGGACGTACCGGCGCCTTGATCGCCATCGGGAACACCGAGGAGGTCGCCGAGGTCTCGACGGGCGGCTTCCACGTCGACGCGCCGTTCACGCCCACAGCCCTGCGCGAGCTGTCGAAGATGGACGGCGGCCTCGTCGTGACGCCCGACCTGAGCCGGATCGTCCGTGCGGGGGTCCACTTCACCCCGGACTCCTCGATCGAGACGGTCGAGACCGGGACCCGCCACGCGAGCGCCGACCGGCTCGCGAAGCAGACCGGCATCCCCGTCGTCACGGTGTCCGCGTCCATGTCGACGATCGCGCTCTACCTGGAGGGTCAGCGACACGTCGTCCAGCGCACGGACGCCCTGCTCACCCGGGCGAACCAGGCCCTCGACGCGCTGAGCCGCTACAACCTGCGTCTCGAGGGCGTGACGGCGACGCTGTCGTCGCTCGAGGTGGCCGACCAGGTGACCGTACGGGACGTGGTGCTCGTCGCCCAGAGACTGGAGCTCGTACGGCGGCTGGCCGTCGAGGTGCGCGGCTACATCCGGCAGCTCGGCGTGGACGGGCGCCTCCTCGACCTCCAGCTCCACGAGGCGACCGACCACCTCTCCGACCTCGCGGGTCACCTGCGCCTCGACTACGGCGACGACGCCGAGGTGATGACGTTCGACCGGCTGGCCGACCTCGTGGACTCCGAGATCGTCGACCTCGACCGCGTCGCCGCCGCTCTCGGCTTCAACGGGCTCGACGACAAGCTGACGCCGCTCGGCATGCGCCAGCTGCTGAGCATCCAGCGGCTTCCCCCGTCGCTGGCTCCGCGGCTGCTGAACCACTTCGGCGGGCTGCAGGGACTCCTCGCCGCGTCTCAGGCGGACCTGCGGGAGGTCGAGGGCATCGGCGAGACCCGTGCCGGAGTCATCCGTGACGGGCTGGTCCGCCTCACCGAGGCTGCGTACAGGCTGGGCTGACAGCCGGGCTGCGACGAAGCGCATCCCACGGGCTCATCGTCACGGCGTGCGGATGCCGTCATGCCGGGTCCGAACCGCACGGCCTGGTCCGAACCGCACGGCCTGGTCCGAACCGCACTGCCTGGTCCGGTCACGCTCGGGCTCGCACGCCTCAGGTTCGCTCGGCTGCGCGTCGCAGCCCGGGGTTCGCCGTCCGGGCTTCGTAGGATGCACCTATGGAGCCGGTGAGACGCAGGGTCGCTCCTGGTCGACTCCCCGATCGGGTCTACTGGTTCCGGCGAGGCATCGTCCTGGCCGGCGTCGCGCTCGTCATCGCGCTCATCGTCTGGCTCTCCTCCCTGACCGGTAGCCCGAGGACCGCCGGGACCGCCGTCAAGCCTCCGCTCGCGCCCTCCAGCCCGGCCTCAGCGGCGCCCACGGACTCCACGGAGGCGACCGCGCTCCCCGGTCAGGAGGGCGGCACCGGCTTCTCAACGTCATCGACGCGCGGCGCACCGACGGCGCCGCCGGGGACCGGCGCACCTCCGGCCGAGTGCGATCCCGGCATCCTCACGCTCTCCGTCTCAGGGCCCGGCTCCCTGAAGGCCGCCTCGACGGGACAGTTCACGGTGACGGTGACGAACTCCGGACTCGACGCCTGCACGTTCACGTTCGACTCGCGCTTCA